>JAUYQP010000034.1 GCA_030697205.1 Mycobacteriales bacterium | reverse complement strand
CCGCGGTGGTGGCGGCGGTGGCCGGGCCGGTCGACGGCAGGGCCGCGCTGGGGGTGACGGCGGGGGCGGCAGCGGCCGGAGCAGCGGGGGCCGCAGCGGTCGCGGTGGGTGCGGACAGGATGCGGGCGACGTCGAGGCGCGGGCCGATCGGCGCGCCGGCCTCGACGACGGACTTGGTGCCGCGCTCGCTGCGCCACGACGCCGCGAGCTGCTGCGTCGCTGCCGGGTCCTCGCGGTCGCTGATGTGGAAGAAGTCGGTCTGCACCGCGTCGGGGGTGACGTCGAGGACGGCGTAGCCGTGGCCGATCCCGTCGAGGTAGCGGATGTGCGGGTTGGTCGCCTGCAGTGCCGTCGTCGCGGCGGTCGCGGGCTCGGCGCCGCCGAGGATCTCGCCGAACCCGTCGGAGGTCACCGACGGGACGACGAACTCCACGGCCACCGAGCCGTTGACGCCGGGCACGTAGGTCCCGCTGTCGAGCGGCACGTCGTTGGCCCAGCTGGAGTGGATGTCACCGGTCAGCACGACGGTGTCGGTCGGGCTCGCGGCCATCGCCTGCAGGACCTCGAGCTGGTCGTTGCCGTAGCCGTCCCACTGGTCGGTGTTGAAGACCGCGCCCTGCACCGGGATGCCGGCCTCGAGCAGCAGGTCGCGGCCGGGCAGGTCGCGGCCCGCGGCGACGCGGGTGAACACCGTCTGGTTGCCGATGAGGTGCCAGCGCCGGGAGCCGTCGCCGATCCCCGAGGTCAGCCACGCCATCTGCTCGGGCTCCATGAAGACCCGCTCCGGGTCGTTGATCTCGGGGCTGTTGAAGCCCAGCAGCCCACCCGCCGCGCCAGCGACCGGCTCGGAGCGGTTCTGCCGGGTCTCGATGACCGACAGGTCCGCCAGGGGGCCGAAGGAGAAGCGCCGCCAGAACCGCTCGCCCTTGTGGGGCACCCGCTGGTCGGGGCGACGGATCGGCATCCACTCGACGTAGGCGCGGTAGGCGACGCTGCGTCGTACGGCGAAGTCGCCCTCGCCGTCCTGGTGGTTCTCGGCACCCGTGTCGTAGGTGTCGTTGGTGACCTCGTGGTCGTCGAAGATGACGATCCACGCGTGGGCTGCGTGCGCGGCCTGCAGGTCCACGTCGGTGCGGTAGTGGGCGTGCCGCTGTCGATAGTGCTGCAGCGTCGTCATCTCCACCGCGGGCACGTGGTCGCGCTTGCCGATGAGGGTGTCCGGACCGTAGCGATCGGTGGTGTTGCCGTACTCGTAGAGGTAGTCGCCGAGGTGCAGCACGACGTCGAGGTCCTTGCGCTGCGCCAGGTAGCGGTAGGCGCTGAAGTAGCCGCCGGTGTAGTTGCTGCAGCTGACCAGGCCGATGCGCAGGGCGTGGATCGCGCCGTCGTCGCCGGCGGTCTGGGTGTGGCCGACCGGGCTCGTGACGCCGAGGGCGCGGAAGCGGTACCAGTACTGCGTGTAGGGCCGCAGGCCGGTGACGTCGACGTTGACGGTGTGGTCCCTGGTCGTCGTCGTGACGACGGTGCCGCGCTTGACGATGCGCCGGAACGCCTTGTCCGCAGCCACTTCCCACTGCACGGGCGTGGCCGGGCCCTTGCCGGAGCCGGGCGTCGCGGTGGCCGTCGGCGTGACGCGGGTCCAGATGACGACGGCGGTGCCGAGCGGGTCACCGCTCGCGACCCCGTGCCGGAACGGGCCGGTCACGGCCGCGTCGGCGTTGACGCGGGGCAGGCCCACGGTCGCGACGGCGGCGGTGGCGGCCGTGATTCCGGTGGCCTTGAAGAGGGTGCGGCGGGTCAGCGCTGGGGTGGCGGTCACGTGCGTCGACGGTGCCGTACGGATCCGACGCCGAGATGGCCCTCAGGTGAACGCAGCCTGACGGGTCGCGCCGGCCCCCGTGATGTGCCCCACGTCGCCGGTGGGCTGCTACTCGGGGTCGGCGAGGCGGCCGACGGTGACCTTCAGGGCGGCGGCACCGGCGGCCACGGCCGCGCCCATCACGGCGACCCCGGGCAGGCCACCCGTCGACGGCAGCGCTGTGGCAGCAGGAGCAGGGGCAGGTACGCCGGGGCGAGCCGGTGCGCCGGCCGATCCCTGAGCGGGCACCGGCGCGGCAGCGGCCGACGAGCTGCGCGGGTGCCGGAAGGGCCGCTCGAGCACGATGCCCTCCTCGATCGCCCGGCCGTCGGTGGCGGCGTACTGCCCGAGGGTCATCCGCGCGGTGGTCGCCGTCGCGAACGGGTCGACGTCGACCCGTAGCGTCCCGATGACGCCCTCCTGCCGGAACGCCGACCACTCCGGCTGCACCGGCTTGAAGGGCTCCTGCACCTCGCCGCCGTTGCCGACGACGCAGTAGACGGTGCCGGTGTCGGTGGAGTATGGCGCCTCGCGGTCGACGACGGTCATGCCGCGCATGCCGAAGGTCCGCTCGTAGGTGTGGTCGTGGCCCTGCAGGACCAGGTCGACGGAGTGCTCGGCGAAGACGTCGAACCAGGTCGTCTGCACGCCGAGGTCGCTGCCGTGCTTCGACGATGAGGAGAAGGCGGCCTGGTGCATGAGCACCACGATGAAGTCCACCGCCGGGTCGGCGGCGGCGCGCGCCAGCGCCGCGGAGACGTAGTCGACCTGCCGGCCGCCGGAGTAGCCGACGTTGATCGGGATCTCCGACGTCACGTCGTTGTTGTCGATGGAGACCACCTCGACCGAGCCGTAGCGGAAGCGGTAGAAGCAGCCCTCGAGACCGTCGATGCCGTTGCCCGGCAGGTCCCAGCGGGTGCGATAGGGGTCGTAGCCGTAGTCGCCCCAGGTGTCGAGCAGCAGGCCCCGCGGGTCGAGCTGCGACTCGATCTCGTGGTTGCCGATGCACGGCATCCACGGCCGCCGCCGGGCCATCGGCGAGATCATCCCCATGTAGGAGTCCCAGATCGCCTGGTCGCCGTTGGCGTAGGCGAGGTCGCCGACGATCGCGTGGAACGCCGGGTCCATCGACTGCGCGAGCGCGGTGTTGTGGAAGGCGTCGTTGCGCCCGGGCGTCGGGTCGCTGAAGCTCTGGTCGCCGAAGGCGGTGAAGGTGAAGCGCTCGCGCCCGGACGGGCCGGTCGTGAGCCGGTCGGTCGTGAGCGAGGCGCCCGCGTGGCCGACGGCGTAGTTGTACGACGTGGAGGGCGTCAGTCCGGACAGGCGCACGGAGTGGAAGACCCGGTCGGGCTGCCCTGGGTAGGCGCGGGTGACGGCCCGGATCCGGGAGCCGTCGAGCTCGAGGAAGGGGTCCTTGACGGCGACCGGTGTCGACCACGACACCTGCGCGGTGCGGGCGGCGTCGTCGCCGTACTGCAGGTGGAGGTGCTGCAGCGGCGCGTCGGCGGCGTAGGACGGCTGCTGCCAGAAGACCGGCCCGGCACCGAGCGCGGCCCCGACGACAGCGGTCCGGCGGAGGAAGTCACGCCGGCTGACGTACGGCCGGTCCTCGTGCGAGATGCCCATGGCGGCGCACCGTAGGTGCCGCAGGTGGCCGCGCGGTGACCTACAGGTGGACCTACAGGTGGACCACGCTGTCGACGCTCTCCGAAGCCTGCTCCGGCAGGGCGACGATCGGCGGCGTCACGAACTTGTAGCCGACGTGGCGGACCGTGCCGATGAGCTGCTCGTGCTCGGCGCCGAGCTTGGCGCGCAGCCGCCGCACGTGCACGTCGACGGTGCGGGTGCCTCCGTAGTAGTCGTAGCCCCACACCTCCTGCAGCAGCTGCGCGCGGGTGAAGACCCGGCCCGGGTGCTGCGCGAGGTACTTGAGCAGCTCGAACTCCTTGAAGGTCAGGTCGAGCGCCCGGCCGCGCAGCCGGCAGGTGTAGGTGCCCTCGTCGATGGTGAGCTCACCGGCTCGCACCACACCGGGGTCGGCCGGGGAGGTGTCGGCCGCGGCGACCTTGCCGGTCGCGAGCCGCAGCCGGGCGTCGACCTCGGCCGGGCCGGCGGTGTCCAGCAGCACGTCGTCGACGCCCCACTCGGCGGTCAGCGCGACCAGCCCGCCCTCGGTGAGGACCGCGAACAGCGGCGCGGTCACGCCGGTCGTGCGCAGCAGCCGGCACAGCGACCGAGCACCGGCGAGGTCGCGGCGGGCGTCGACGAGCACCGCGTCGACCCCGGGCGGGGCCTGCAGCAGAGCGGTGACCTCGGCCGGCGCGACGCGCACGGTGTGGCCGAGCAGACCGAGCGCCGGGAGCACCTCGGAACTGGGTGCCAGGGCGTTGGTGAGGAGCAGCAGGGTGGCCATCGCGCAGATCTCCCGAGGTAAAAGCCGATCAGGGAGGCGCCGTTGCCTGTCTGCCAGGCTACACCGGTGACACACACCCGCGACGTGGACCTCGTCACCAGCGACGGCGAGCGGCTCGGCGCGAGCGTGCTCGCGGGTCCCGGTGACGACTGGGTGGTGCTCGCGCACGGGTTCAGCGGGTCGCGGGCCAAGGACGGCGTACGCCGCGTCGCGGCCGCCCTGTCGTCGTACGCGCCGGTGCTGGCCTTCGACTTCCGCGGGCACGGGACGTCGACCGGGCTGACGACGCTGGGTGACCGCGAGGTCCACGACGTCGACGCGGCGGTGTCGGTCGCCCGGTCGCTCGGGGCGCGGCGGGTGGTCACCGTCGGGTTCTCGATGGGCGGCGCGACGGTGCTGCGCCAGACGGCCTTCGGATCGTGCCTGCCGGACGCGGTGGTGGCGGTCTCGGCGACGTCGCGCTGGTTCGCCAGGGACACCCCCGCGATGCGGCGGCTGCACCGGGTCGTCGAGACCCGGCGCGGGCGGGTCCTCGCCCGGGCGGTGCTGCGGACCCGCATCAGCGGCGCGGGGTGGGACCCGCTGCCCGCCTCGCCGGTCGAGGCGGCCGCGGCCCTGACGGTGCCGCTGCTGCTGGTCCACGGCGACCGCGACCACTACTTCGGGCTCGACCACGCGCGGGCGCTGCACACGGCCGCACCGGGCTCGGAGCTCTGGGAAGTGGAAGGCTTCGGCCACGCGGAGTCCGCCACCGATGCCGCGCTGCTGGACCGGATCGGCCGGCACCTCCCTGTGCTGCTCGACCGCGCGGTGCGAGCGTGAGCGCGCCGTCGGTCGAGATCCGCTACTTCGCGGCCGCCCGGGCCGCCGCGGGCGTGGCGTCGGAGCACGTCGAGCCGGGGGCAGCGGGAGCTACCTCCCTCGTGGACGTCCTCGACGCGGTCCGCGCGCGCCACGACGCCCGCTTCGCCGACGTGCTGACGGTCTGCTCGCTGCTGGTCGACGGCGCGCCGGTCGGTCGCCGCGACCCGGCATCGGTGCCGGTCGGGGAGGGCAGCGTCGTCGAGGTGCTCCCGCCCTTCGCGGGCGGTTAGCCCGGGGTGAGCACCGTCGGTCCGCCGGCCGCTGCCAGCGCGATGCCGTCCGCCTCGACCGCGAGGCTCTCCAGCTCCAGGCCGTAGGGCAGCGCCCCGACCTTCACGCGCAGGTCGAGGCGGTTGCCGAGCGCAGCGCTGAGCGCGTCGTCCGCGGGCTCGGCCCCGACCCGGAACCGCTGTGCCCGCACGACGATGTCGCCCCCGTCCAGCCGCACCGTCGAGACCGCGGTCGCGCTGAGCCGCCGGCCGAGCACCACCACGCTGCCGGTGACCGCGACGCCCTCGCCCTCCCGGGCGACGGTCAGCCGCCGCCGCGAGCCGCTCTGCCGCGACAGGTCGGCGTAGGACACGAGCGCCCGAGCCGTGAGCCGTTCCACCGGCGCCCGCGTGACCGTGCCGCTCAGGGCGTCGGACAGCGCGATCTCGAGCACCTCGAGGTCGACCGACAGCTTCGCGACCCGCACCCCGTCGGTCGGCACGCCCGCCGCCTCGACGTGCACCTCGCCGTAGCGGCCGCTCAGCGCCTGGGTGAGGAACGGGAAGCCGCTGATGTCCACGTCCGGCCTGGTCTCGAGCTCCGCCGACGCCATCAGCTGCGTGCCGACCGCCCGCTCCGCCACCGTCACGGCGACGCGGTCCCCGACCACGAGCACCGCCGCCACGACCGCCAACCCCATCAGCCCCTTGCGCACGCCCACGACCGTACGACGGAACCCCCTGTCGCGGGCGCCGCTGCACCGCACGCTGCTCGTGCGCGGTGCAGGCACACCCGCGAGGCGCCTTGCTGCACTGCACGCCCGTTGCGTGCAGTGCGCAGGCGCGGTGGTCTGCGGCTGGAGTGTGCAGTGCACGCGGTCAGCGTGCAGTGCAGCAAGGCGCGCGGGAGGCTTGCTCGGTCCCGGTCCCGGTCCCGGTCCCGGTCCCCGTCCCGGTCAGACCAGGACGAGGCGGCCGGCGACGAAGGCGACCGGGCCGACGGCGGCGAAGGGCAGCAGCAGGCCGACCGGGCGCAGGGCCGCGACCCGGCGGGCGTCGCGCCAGCCCGCGCGCAGCTCGGCGGCACCGAGGTCGACGGCGAGGTCAGCGGCCGAGGCGGCAACCGCCACGACGAGCCCGAGCAGCAGCCCGTCGCGCCCCGCGACGGACCCGCCGTCCCCCGCGACCACCGAGGCGACCAGCGCCCCGGCGCCGAGCGCCAGCAGCAGGCCGGGCCAGCCGCGGGTCGCGCCGACCGCCAGGGCGGGTCGCGGGGCGACCCGGTCGCCGATCCGGCCCGCCGCGAGCGCCCCTGCGGCCCCGGCCAGGGCCACCGAGACAGCTTCGGCGCCCCCGTCGAGCTCGCGCAGGGCGATCAGGCAGGCCATGCCGGTGAGCAGCACCACGGCGACGAGGGTGTCGGCGAGCGACTCGGTCACGCGCGAGCGCCCGCGGCGCGCCAGCTGGTGGAACAGCGACGCGACCAGCGCGAGGGCGGCGACGCCGGCCAGTCCCGACACCGACCCGTCGCCGTTGAGCGCGACGACGTCGGCGACGACGACCGAGACCGCGACGACGGCGAAGGCGCCACCGGCAGCGGGCGCGTCGACGACGGCGAGGAAGCCGAGCCCGAGCAGCAGCTGCACGACGAGCAGGGCGAGGAGCAGCGGCACCGAGCCGGGCACAGCGACCAGGGCGAGCGCCCCGGCGAGCACCGCCGACAGCAGGCCCTGGACGAGCATCGGCGGGCGCGGCGCCGGACCACCCACCCGCGGGACCGGCTCGGGCTCGGCAGCCGCGGCCGACTCCCGCGACGCCTCCGCGGACGCGCGCGCGGCGTCGGGGACCGTCCCGTCGGCCCACTGCGCGCCACCGATCCGCACCACGTCGGGCGCGTCTGCGGGCTCGGGTCCGTCGGTCGTCACGGGCCGCATCTTGTCAGAGCGGGAAGCCCGGGGGCCGCAACACCGTTGCGCCTCACGTGGAGGGACTCGTCGCGCTGGCAGCCGTGCTCGCGCTCAGCACTGTCGCCGGGCTGGTCCACCGCCGCCGGCAGGGCCGGATGCGCGACCTGAAGCCCACCGGGGAGGACCTGCGTGGGCTGGTCCGCGAGCTTGGTGGCGAGCCGGGCGAGACTGCGACGCTGCTGCAGTTCTCCAGCGCCTTCTGCGCACCGTGCCGGGCGACCCGGCGCACGCTGGAGGAGGTCAGCGCGATGGTCCCGGGGGTCACCCACGTGGAGGTCGACGCCGAGAAGCACCTGGACGTCGTACGCCGGCTGGGGATCCTCAAGACGCCGACGACGCTGGTGCTCGACCGCGACGGACGGGTCACGACGCGGGCCGCGGGCCAGCCCCGCAAGCCCGACGTGATCGCCGCGCTCGGCAAGGCAGTACCCTCGTGAGCATGGTGCTGGTCAAGCGACGCGCGGTGGACTTCTGCCGCACCGCGACCTGCCTGTGTCCCGCCTCCTGACGATCCCCTTCCGTCCGGAGCCCTGAGAGGCACACCCATGACCGTCCCCGTCCAGATCGACGTGCGGGGCCCGCGCTTCGCCGCGTGGGTCACCGCCGTTGTCCTCGCCACCGTGCTGGTCACCCAGTCCGGGTGGCTGCTGCTCGCGCAGGCCATCGTCTTCGGCCTCGGCGCGTGGCGGATCACGCATGCGCCGTACGGCGTGGTCTTCAAGAAGGTCGTCCGGCCCCGGCTGGCGCCTCCGCGCGAGTTCGAGGACGCGCGGCCGCCGCAGTTCGCGCAGGCCGTGGGCCTCGGCTTCGCTGCGGCCGGTGCGGTCGCGCTGCTCGCCGGCGCCACCACCCTCGGGCTCGTCCTCACCGCCGCGGCGCTGTCCGCGGCCTTCCTCAACGCCGCTTTCGGGCTCTGCCTCGGCTGCGAGGCCTACCTGCTCTACAAGCGCACGACAACCAGAGGAGCTACCGCATGAGCCGCGCCGACGTACTGGTCGACGCCGACTGGGCCGAGGCCCACCTCGACGACCCCAAGGTCGTCCTGGTCGAGGTCGACGAGGACGTGTCCGCCTACGACGGCGGCCACATCAAGAACGCTGTCCGGCTGGACTGGACCAAGGAGCTGCAGCAGGCCGAGGCGCGCGACGTCATCGACGCTGCCGACTTCGGGAAGCTGCTGTCCGCCAAGGGGATCTCCAACGACGACACCGTCGTGCTCTACGGCGGCAACAACAACTGGTTCGCGGCCTACGCGTACTGGTACTTCAAGCTCTACGGGCACGCCGACGTCAAGCTGCTCGACGGCGGGCGCAAGAAGTGGGAGCTCGACGGTCGGGAGCTCGTCAAGGACGTGCCCGTCCGCCCGGAGACGTCGTACTCCGCGAAGGAGCCTGACCTCACCATCCGCGCGTTCCGCGACGAGGTCGTCGCGTCGATCGGGTCGAAGAACCTCGTCGACGTGCGCAGCCCCGACGAGTTCAGCGGCAAGATCAAGGCGCCGGCCCACCTGCCGCAGGAGCAGAGCCAGCGCGCCGGCCACGTCCCCACGGCCATCAACATCCCGTGGAGCAAGGCCGCGGCCGACGACGGCACGTTCCGCAGCGACGAGGAGCTCACCGCGCTCTACGCCGCCGAGGGCTTCGACGACAGCCGCGCGACCATCGCCTACTGCCGCATCGGTGAGCGCT
Source organism: Mycobacteriales bacterium (assembly GCA_030697205.1). Classification (NCBI taxonomy): domain Bacteria; kingdom Bacillati; phylum Actinomycetota; class Actinomycetes; order Mycobacteriales; species Mycobacteriales bacterium. The sequence continues at coordinate 165,304 of JAUYQP010000034.1, read as the reverse complement.
CGTCGCACACCTGGTTCGTGCTGAGCCAGCTCCTGGGCAAGAGCGACGTGAAGAACTACGACGGCTCGTGGGTCGAGTACGGCAGCCTCGTCGGCGTGCCGGTCGAGAACCCCGCGAAGGCGGTCTGACGTGTGCGGCGCACCTGACCAGGACACCCTGCCCGCCCTCGAGGTGAGCGCGAAGGAGGCCGTCCTGCACGGCCACGTCCTTCGCGACGGCTCGGCGGTGGCCGGCGCCTACGTGCGGCTGCTCGGCACGACCGGCGAGTTCACCGCCGAGGTGCAGACCTCGGCGACGGGCTACTTCCGCTTCTACGCCGCCGACGGCGACTGGACCCTGCGCACGCTGACGCCCGGCTCGTCGTTCGACACCGCCGTGACGGCCCTGCAGGGCCAGGCCGTCGAGGCCAAGGTGGAGCTGCCCGCCTAGTCACCACCCGCCTGTTGAAGGCACGTCGAAGGCCCGTCCCGCTCGTCCGGGACGGGCCTTCATCATGACGAGGGAGGGGTACGACGGCGCAGTGGGCGCGCCTGTCCGTGCCCGGCCTGGGTGCGGATGTCCCGGTCTGCCCCGGTCGCGGATGCGCCCTTCGGTGCAACGCGACCGACGTGGAGCCGCTCCACGGGCGTAGTCCACAACCATCACAAGGAGCCATGTTCCTAGTCCCCCGGAGTAGCCGAATCAAGTAGTGCGCAACCGAACGAGCTGGCTGCTAGGACGGCCACCGGCTCCCCTCGCTCATCTGAATGGAGTCCCCCGACATGCAGCTCACCCGCAAGCTCAAGGTCGTTGCCAGCCTCGGCACCCTCTCGACCGCCGTGTGGGCCTCGACGTACGCCACCTTCACCGACAGCGCCACGTCGGCGTCGACCTTCACCGCCGGCACCGTCGACCTGCTCGTCAGCTCCGAGACCGACGACGCCTACGCCTTCACCTCGCTCGAGAGCAGCAACCTCAAGCCCGGCGACGTCGTCTACGCGCCGCTCACGATGAACAACGCCGGCACGCTCAGCTTCGGCTACAGCATGAGCAGCGCGTCGACGAACGCCGACTCCAAGGCGCTGCGGGACACGCTCCGGCTCGGTGCCAAGGTCGTGGCCAACGCTGCTGCCTGCGACGTCGCCGGCGTCGGCTACACCGAGTCCCTCACCACGGTGCTCGCTGAGGGCGCCATCAACGGCGCGTCGTTCGTCAGCCGCACGCTGGCGTCGTCCGCAAGTGAGGTCCTCTGCTTCAAGGTCGAGCTCCCCTCCGGCGCCGGCGACTCGCTGCAGGCGTCCACGACGACCACGACGATGACGTTCTCCGCGACGCAGAGCTAGTCACCGCACCACCTGCTTCACCGCCCCGGCTGGCCGATAGGTCAGCCGGGGCGAGGCGGTTCCCGGACGAGAGGAGACCTCGATGACCACGCTCGACGACCTCCGTGCGCCGCTGGACCTCTCGTCGTACCTCCCCTCACCGCGGACCGAGTCCGTCGGCACCCCGCTGGCCGACGACCCGGCTCGCAGCTGGACCGACGAGCCGCGCGCGCGCCAGCTCCCGGAGCGTCCCGTCGTCGCGGCACCTCCCGCTCGCGAGCGGGCGGGCGGCCGCTGGGTCGATCACCTGCTCACCCTCGGGGCCGTCGTGGGTCTGCTCGTCACCGGCCTCACTGTGGCCGCGACGCTGACCGGTCTGCGCCCACTGGTCGTGAGGTCCGGCTCGATGGAGCCGACCATCTCCACCGGCGGGATGGTCCTGACCAGGCAGGTCACCGCCGCCGAGATCGGAGTCGGTGACGTCGTCGCGGTCGAGCGCCCCGACCGCACCCGCGTCACGCACCGCGTCGTGGCCGTCGTCCAGCGCGGGGCGACCGCCGAGCTGACGCTCAAGGGCGACGCCAACACCGACAACGACCCGCTGCCGGTCACCGTCACGACGGCTGGCGAGGTCGTCTACAGCGCGCCCTGGCTGGGCCGGGTCAGTGCCTTCCTCGCCAGTGCCAAGGGCGGCTTCGTCCTCGGGTTGCTGGTCGGCGCCGTCGTCGTCACGACGTTGCGGAGGCAGCCGGAGCGATGAGCGCACCGTCCGCCCGCACGCGCGCCAGGGTCCTGGCGCGCGTGGTCGTGCTGTGCGGAGGCGCCCTGGTCGCGCTGGCCGCGCCCGTCTCCGCGGCCTGGCTCACCGGCGCGACGGCGTCGAGCTCCTTCACGACGACCTCGCTCGCCGCGCCGACGGGTCTCACGGCCACGCAGAGCTGCCTGGCGACCACCCGGAGCGTCGACCTCTCCTGGACGCCGACCGCGTCCACCTTCGCGACGGGCTACAAGGTCTTCCGCAAGACCGGCGCCGGCAGCTTCGTCGAGCTGGTGGTGCTGTCCGACCGGACCACCTCGGGCTACGTCGACACACCCCTCGCGTCGTCGACGACCTACACCTACTACGTCCAGACCACCTACCAGTCCTGGACAGCCCCGTCGGGTCAGGCCTCGGCCACGACCCAGGGCGCGCTCTGCGTTCTCTGAGGCCGCGGCCCAGGGCCTCGTGCTGCGAACGCACGAAGGCCCGGTCCCCCTAGGGACCCGGGCCTCCTGCCGTCGTGCAGGCGAGCCGTGGAGACGGCTCGCCGGTGAGTGCCTAGTCGCCGGCGATGCCGACGGCCTCGGCGACCTCCTCGAACTTCTCGATGAGGTTCGTGCCGAGGGCCGTGACGGCACCGATGATGACGGCGGCGATGAGGGCGACCATCAGGCCGTACTCCACCGCGGTCGCACCGCGGTCGTCACGAGCGGCGAGCGCGTCGCGGCGGTCGCTGAGCAGGCCCTGCAGGGTGATGTAGAAGCTGAGCACGGTGTTCTCCTTCTGGTGGTTGTCGGACCAGGACCGGCACGACGGCGGTGTGTGACGAGAGGGTGGTGCAGTCCTCACTCTGGATCTCGGACTCGATCGGTTGCAGGTGCAGGGCCCGTTCGGGCTAGTCCAGGTCGGGACATGTCGGACAGCGGGGGCCAGCGGCTGTCGCCCCACACAACGAGCGGACCGCTGACCGGTGACGACTCACAGGATCGACCGGGCGATGTTGATGGCACCGGGGCCGATCGTGACGACGAACAGCGCCGGGAAGATGCCGAGCACGACGGGGAACAGGATCTTCACGGGCGTCTTGGCGGCCTGCTCGCGGGCCCGCTGCCGCCGCTTGAGCCGCACCTGCGCGGCCTGCGTCTTCAGGACGTCGGCGAGCGCGATGCCCATCTGGTCCGACTGGACCAGCGCGACCACGAACGACGACAGCTCGGGGACGTCGGTGCGCTCGCGGAGGGCGGCCAGGGCGTCCCGGCGCGGGACGCCGAGCTCGATCTCGCGCAGCAGCCGGGTCAGCTCGCCCGACAGCGGACCGGTGGTGTTGTCGACGACGACCTCGATCGCTTGCTCGAAGCCGAGCCCGGCTTCGACGGTGAGGGCGAGCAGGTCGAGCGCCTCGGGCAGGGCCCGGGCGATCTGGTTCTGCCGCTCAGTGGCTCTCGATGACAGCACGGCGTCTGGCACGAAGGACGCTGCCCCTGCGAGACCGCCCGCCCACACGGCGAGCGGCACGGACCCCGGGGCGCCGAGGAGGCCGAACAGCCCGCCGGCGACGAAGCCGGCGGCCTTGTAGCCGAGCAGCTTCTCCAGGGTGAACGAGCCCTCGAGCCCGGCCCAGACGATGCGGTCGCGGGACAACTGGATGCGGCGCACCGGCGAGACGCGGCGTACGAGAGACCCGCCGGAGGCCAGCAGCGGCTCGAGGGCGCGGTAGACGACCCCGGGGCGGGGTGTGCTGTCAGGGTCGGGCAGGGCGGCGTTGCCGAGCGCGATGTCGACGTCGTCGGGCATCGCGGTCACCGACATCCGCTGCTGGGCGAGGCCGAAGGCCAGGACACCGAGCCCGAGCGTCACGAGCAGGAGCGGGAGCAGCACGTCAGACCTCGATCTTGATGATGCGCGCCATGAAGAAGAACGAGATGAGCATCAGGATCCCCGCTCCGAGCAGCATCACCACGCCCGGAAGCGTCGTGTAGAGCGGGTCGAGGTAGTCCGGGTTGACGATCGAGATGAAGCCGGCGATGGCGAAGGGCAGCCCGCCGAGGATGTACGCCGACAGGCGTCCCTCCGCCGTGAGCGCCTTGATCTCGCGTCGCAGCTCCGCCCGCCCGCGCATGAAGTCGGCGACGATGCCGAGAACCTCGGCGAGCTTGCCGCCGGTGCGCTGCTGCACCGAGATCGCCTGCACGGTGTAGAGGAGGTCGCGCGAGCCGAGCCGCTCCGCCATGTCGGCGAGCCCGTCGACCAGGGTGGCTCCGAGCCGGGTGGCGGTGAGGACGCGGGCGAACTCAGACGCCGCCGGGTCGGGTGCCTCTGCGATGACGAGCTCCAGCGCGGCCGCGATGCCGGCGCCCGACTCCAGCGAGGCGGCAAGCAGGTCGAGCACGTCGGGCAGCTGCTCCTCGAAGTCTGCGCGGCGCTTGTTGACCGCGCGCGTGACGAGCAGGAACGGCCCGACCAGCCCCAGCACCCCTAGCAGCACCGCGAGCGGGGGCGACGACGAGACCGCACCGACCAGCACGCCTGCCGCGGAGGCGGCGATCGACACGGCGATGAACTCGCCAGGACCGAGCGTCCAGTCGGACCTGGCCAGGGTCGTGCGGATGCGCGAGAACACGCCGGTGTCGCCGAACGCCCTCTCGGCGAGGCGACCCGTCTGCGCGAGCGCCTTGCGCAGGTCGTCGTCCTCCTGCGGGGCGACGGCGGCCTCGTCGGAGCTGTAGGTGTCGAGGACCTTGCGGAGGTCGCGCACCTTGAGCTCGCTGGAGCTGCGCGAGGCCACGACGGCGACGAAGATGCCGCCCGACACCAGGAGCGCGAGCAGAAGGGCCGTCATCGGGTGGACGCCCGCCGCTTGACGGTCGCCGCTGCCGTTTTGCGGAACAGGGTGGACGGCACCTTCACACCGCGGTTCTCGACCTTCTCGATGCAGCGCGGCCGGAGCCCGGTCGCGGCCAATGGGCCCTCGCCCGTGCGCGTGAAGATGTCCTGGAGGGTGATGGTGTCGCCCTCGCGGCCCTGCACCTCGGTGACGGCCGAGACGACGCGCGAGCCGTCGTTCTGGCGGTCGAGCTGCACGATCATGTCGATCGCCGAGGAGACCTGCTCGCGGATCGCCCGCAGTGGCAGCTCGATGCCGGCCATGAGGACCATCGTCTCCACGCGCGACAGGGCGTCGCGCGGGCTGTTGGCGTGGACGGTGGTCATGGAGCCCTCGTGGCCGGTGTTCATGGCCTGGAGCATGTCGAGCGCCGCGGCGTCGCGGACCTCCCCGACGATGATGCGGTCGGGGCGCATGCGTAGCGCGTTGCGGACGAGGTCGCGGATGGACACGTGGCCGACGCCCTCGATGTTGGCAGGGCGGGCCTCGAGCGAGACGACGTGCGGCTGCGACATCCGCAGCTCAGCGGCGTCCTCGATCGTGATGACGCGCTCGCGCTCGGGGATCGCGCCGGACAGCACGTTGAGCAGCGTCGTCTTGCCGGTGCCGGTGCCGCCCGACACGATGACGTTGAGCTTTCCCTCGATGGCGAGGCGCAGGAAGTCGGCGGCCTCGCGGGAGAGCGACCCCTTCACGACCAGGTCCTCGATGGTGAAGGCGATCTCGGGGAACCGCCGGACCGTGAGCACCGGGTCGCCGACGACGAGCGGTGGGATGATGGCGTTGATGCGCGAACCGTCAGGGAGCCGGCCGTCTGCCATGGGCGACGCCTCGTCGATGCGCCGTCCGGCCACCGCGAGCATCCGGTCGATGACGGTGCGGTAGTCGGTCATCGTCGGGAACCGCACGTCGGTGCGGCTGATGACCCCGGCGCGCTCGATGTAGACCGAGTCGAGGCCGTTGACCATGATCTCGGTGACCTCGGGGTCGGCCATCAGCGGCGTGAGCACACCCCACCCGAGCATGTCGGCGAGCGTTGTGTCGATGAACTTCGCTCGCTCGGTCGGGCCGACGGTGACCCGTGACCCGACCATCGCCTCATTGAGGTGCCTCTCGAGCAGCGCCCGCACGACCGACTCGTCGACGGTGCCGCCGCCCAGCTTGGGGCCGAGCTCCGCGATCACCGAGCTGCGGACCTTGGCCCGCAGGCTGTCGAGCCCGGTGAGCTCGACCGCGGCGCCGCGCTTGGCCGGGCCGGGGGTGGCCCGGCGCACCGGGGTCGGCGTTGCGGAGGCGGTGGTCCGGCGGGGGGCGGCACCTCCGACCGCGGCACGGACCGGGGGCGGCTCGGCCGCCTTCTTGGTGGTGACGACACCGGCGGGCGCGGCTGCGGGGGTCGCGGCCGCCTGGGGGGGCAGCACCGCGTCGGCGGTCTCGGCCGGCCCGCCCTTGGCGGGGGCCTTGCCGGTGCGGTTGAGCCGCTCGGACAGCTTCACGCGGTGCCTCCGGTGTTCTTTCGGTTGCGGGAGAAGCGGGAGGTCTTCCCGCTGGAGTCGTCGGCGTGCGCCGCGGCATCGACGCCACGGGGCAGGACCGTGTCGGGCAACAGTGCCTCGATGGTGCGGACCATGGCGCGGGCGAGTGGGGTCCGGGGCTCGGAGCGCAGCACGACCGTGCCGGTGTTGATCGACCGCGACGCGGCCTTCGACGCGGGGACCTCTGCGACGAAGCGCCCGCCGAAGGCGTCCTGCGCCTGGCCGACGTTGATGCCGATGTCGTCCTCGACCTTGTTGAGCACCAGCCGCAGGCGGTCCTCGTCTACCTCGAGCTCGGACATGATCTCGAGGAAGCTGGTGAGGTTGCGCAGCGAAGGCACGTCGAGGATGGTCACGACCGCGATCAGGGCGGAGCGGTCGAGGGCGGTCAGGACGACGTCGTTGAGCGATGGCGGCGTGTCGACGATGACCACGTCGTACATCTCGATGGTGGTGTCGAGCACCCGCGCCGCGTCGTCGGCGGTGATGTAGTCCGCCAGCGCGGGGTCGCGGGGTGCGGCCAGCACGTCGAAGCCCAGGGGCGAGTGAAAGACCAGCTCGTCGAAGTGCTCGGCCAGTGCCTCCTCCGGGAGCGCGCGGCCGGAGGCGTCGTAGAGACCGTCGTAGACGGAGTAGCCGTGGCGGATCTGCAGCGCGGCGGCGACCTCGCCGAACTGCAGGTCGAAGTCGACGAGCAGCACCCGGCGGCCCGCTGAGGCCAGGTGGGCCGCGGTGTTGGTCGCGAGGAACGTCTTGCCGCAGCCGCCGGTCGCCGACGCGACGGTCAGCAGCATGGCCTCCCGGGGCACTGCCTCGACGAGCTCCTCGAAGGGCACCGCCGCGCTGTCGTCCACGGCCTCGACCAGTTCGTCGAGCGCCTGCGACAGCAGCGGCTGGAGACGCGCGGCCGAGGCGTCGCCGCGAAACCACGCGGTGACGCCGTGGGCGCGTAGGACCGCCGCGGTGGGAGCCCCGTCACCGAGCTGCGCGATGACCGACGCGTGCGGGTGGACCTCGTGCCAGCTCTGGATCCGCTTGAGGCCGGCCCCGGTGAGCTCTTTGCTGCCCACGACGAGCACGTCGGCGCCCAAGTCCGCCGGCGAGAACTCCGCCGGCTTGTCGACGTCGAGGACGTGGGGTGCCGGGTCGAGGCCGTCGGCCACCAACCGGACGGGGCCCAGGAGGGCACCCGTCCGGTCGACGACGGCGACCGTGACCACGGCGGTGGAGGAGCTCTGCGTCACGTGTTGGCGGTCACGACCTGCTCGGGGGTGACGCCCGTCGGCGTCTTGTGGACCTGGCCCTCGCCGTCCACGCTGTTGAGGGCGAGGTAGATCTCGCCGAGCGTCTGCGCGTTGACGACCTGCTCGGCCTGCGCCGGGGTGAGGTCGAGGACCGCAACGACCTCGACGGTCGTGGCGGCCGACGCGCTCGAGGCGTTGTCCTCGTTGTTGTCGGCGTTGTCGTCGGGCACCTCGGCGACGGAGACGCTGAGCACCTTGACGTTGCTCACGAACAGCTTCGTGCGCTTGACCGCGATGTCGTCGGCCGGGGCGGGCTGGCCAGGGGTCGTGGCGCCGCTGCCGTTGGTGTAGGTGGCGAAGACGTCGACGGTCGACCCGGCCGCGATGTAGCGCGCGACACCGGGGGTGAGGTCGACGCCGATCGCGAGCGCGATCTTGCCGTCGCTCGGCTTGATCGCCCCCGCGTCGCGGGCCTGCCCGAACTGCGCCTTGGTGAGCTGGCCGTCCTCCGGGATCGGGCCGAGCAGGACGAGGCCCTCGACCTCGTCGAGGTCCTTGATGGCGTCCTGGGCGAGGTACTCGTTGGGGATCGCGCGCTTCTCGACCTTCTTCTCGAGGTCACCGGCGGTGGTCCCGGACGTGAGGGACTCCATCGCCACGAGCACGTCGACCGTCGCCTTGCCGTCCGCGATGCGGTCGTCGACGTTCCTGCCGTAGGCGAAGACGAGGACGAAGCCGAGTCCGGCGACGATCAGCCCGATCAGGATCGTGGTGTTGAGCTTGCGCACGCGTCTACTCCTCGCAGCTGGTGGCCGTGGCCACCAGCGTGTTGGTGTCGTTAGGGGTGAACAGTCCGATGAAGGGCCCGAGGCTCGCCGTGGTCGTCACGGTCACCGTCCGCCGCCGGGTGCTGGGGCAGCTGTTGTCGGTCGACGACGCGAGGGTCGCTGTGGCCGCGTTGCGGCCGGTGTGGGCGCGGCCCGCCTCGGCGGAGACGGCTCCGGCGCTGGGCAGCGCGCCCACGGCGACCGTCCCGCCGGGGTAGGTGCGCACCTGGTCAGCGCGGCTGGTGGCGAAGCGGACGACGTCGCCAGCCGTGCGGCCGAGCTGGACGCGCTCGTAGAAGAGATAGCTCACCGGGCCCACCAGCCCGACCAGCGTGAGCAGGACGCCGAGCAGCAGCGCGAGCTCGACCGCGGCCGCTCCCTCGTCGCGGGGCCTCACTCGGAGCGTCCGCGTGCGGTGCGGGTGACGGTGCTGAGGTCGAACAGGGCGTCGGAGAAGTCCCCGAACACCTCGATGCCGGCGACCAGCCCCGCGGCTGCGGCGACGGCCGGCAGCGTGTAGGTCACCGACACCGTGACGGGGTCGCCCTGCAGCACCGTGGCTGCGCCCTCGCGGACGAGCGACACCTCTGTCGGGTCGCCCAGCAGGTCGTTGGCGAACAGCCCGTCGACGGTGGTCTCCACGCCGGCCTGGGTCGGGTAGCCCGCGGACGTCCGGATCGTGGCCTTCTTCAGGCCCACGCGGGCGGCGTGGTCGGCGAGCGCGGCGTAGGTCATGTGCAGCGCGAAGACCGTGATCGTCGCAATGAGGATGAGGGCCACGGGCATCATCAGCGCGAACTCGACCGACGTCGCTCCCCGGTCGCGGGCCCGGCGGTCACGCACGGGGTGCCAACTGGGCGCGGAACAGCTTGGCGACGCAGAGGTCGTCGAGGTTGCGCAGCGGCGCCAGCGCGTCGAGGCCCAGCACCTTCTGGCCGAGGCAGGTGAGCAGGTCGACCTCGTCGCCGGCGGGCTTCAGGGCGTCGCGCAGGTCGCGCACGACCTCGACGAGGGCACCGCGGCAACCGCCCGGGAGCAGGCCGGCAGGGTCGCCCAGCGGCGCGGGGACGGCCGGTAGGGGCAACGGCAGCGCGGTGATCCCCTCGTCGAGGACCTCCTCGAGGATGCCGAGGGTGGTCCCGAGCACGGTGTAGACGCCGAGGTCCTCGGGGCTCACCAGCGTGAGCTGCCCGAGGGCGATCGCCGGCGGGAGCAGGGGCTTGAAGCGGCGGCGGGCCGTGGAGACCGCCGTGGCGGTGTCAGGTCCGTCCGCGCCGAGCAGGCCGTCGAGGGGACCGCGGACCTGGTAGGTCAGCGTCGTGGTGATGCCGTTGTGCAGCAGTGCCGGGACCAGCGCCTTCGTGGTGCTGCGCAGGTCGAGCGTCAGTCCGCTGCCGAGCAGGCGCTCCAGCAGCGTGCCGTCGTCGATCGGGAGGCCGCCGGAGCCGGGGCCCCCGCCGAGCGGGCCGGGCAGACCTGGCAGCGTGATCCCTGTCCCGGGGACGGTCACCGTGAGTGGCACCGGCGTGGGGATGAGGTCGAAGATGCTGTCCGCGCAGGCGGCGAAGGTGGTGTCCGGGGAGTAGCGGGCGACGCAGCTGACGGGGTTGGCGTACTCCTCCGAGAGCGCGTCGTCTGACGCCGCGGCGGTGTCGCACGCGGCCGTCGCCCTGGTGAAGGCCACGCCCTCGGTCGACAGGCTCGACAGCGGGTTGGCCGGGATCTCGGACACGTCGACGAGGACGAGCGCTGCCGCACCGGCCAGCGCGCCGCTGTCGGCCGCCCGCACCTTCTCGGCCTGGATCGCGGACCGCGTGTAGCTGGTGAGCCCCAGGGCCGTCGCGGGCAGCAGCACGATGACGAGCAGCAGCGACATGAAGACCGCCATGGCGCCTGCGTCGCCTCGGGGTCGGGAGAACGGTCGGCTCGCCGTGCGGTCCGCGTCCGGTGTCGTCATCGTCGTACCCCCTCTCGCCTGTCGTACCGGTCTCGGCAGATCGGCACCCCAGACCCGAGCCCGGTGCGCCGATCTTGGGCCGTGCTGACGTCCGTGGCAACGACGCTGTGGGCGAACGGTCACGCCCCGCGGTCCGGAGTGTGGACGGGCGGGGTGCCCGCTGTCTGCCGGTTGGTCCAACTCGTGTCGTGGGCGTGTCGCCGGCGGCATCGCGCGCGCGATGACCACGTCGACGTCGGAGAGGACCAGGTGTACGCCGGAACCCCGGGTGGGTGGACGTATCCGGACCTGGTCGGGCGTTCCGGGCGGATCACCGGGGCGCCGCGGGTGCGGTTGGGCCGACTGGCCTAGTCAAGATGGCCACGACTCGTCATGTCCTGTGGAGACAACGGGCCCGATGCAGAGAGAGTCCGCTCGCAGAGACACCACCCCCCCGGAGCCACAGATGCGCACGACGACCACCGCTCTTGCCCTCACCGCCGTCGCCGCCGCCACGCTCGGCATGACCGCGACCCCGGCGGCCGCGGCGTGCAGCGACAACGTGCTGAACGTCTGCTCGGGCGAGACCACGGTCGCTCTCGTCGTCGACGCGGGCACCATCGCCATCGCCGTGGCGCCGGCCGCCACCAACCTCACCTCGGTCCTCAGCGGCACCGACAACGTGCAGACGGTGAGCCTGGGCCTCACCACCGTGACCGACACGCGGCTCACCTCGACCGGGTGGAGCGTGAGTGCCACGTCGTCTGACCTGACCAACGGCGGCTCCTCCATCGCCGCCTCGGCGACGAGCTTCTACGTACCGGCCGCTGCGACCTCGGTCCTCGGCGGACACACCATCAGTCGCCTCGCGACCACGGCTGGTGACGCGGTGGCGAGCGGAGCGGTCCTGGTGACCGACACGGGAGACGGCGTGAACACGGCCGAGTTCACGCCCTACATGAAGGTCGTCATCCCGAGCGGCACCAGCGCCCTGACCTACGCCGGTACCGTCACCCAGAGTGTCGCGTAGCCGCCGTACCTCGGCCCTCCTGCTGACCGGGCTCGTCCTCGCCATCCCGGGCGCGACGGGCCCGGCGGCCGTGGCCGCCCCAGGCCCCGGCCCGACCCCGGTCGGGGTGTGCCAGCCCGGCCTCGGGATCGGCCTGACCGAGGCTCCGTCCAACGCAACCGACCCGCGCGCGACGACCTACGTCGTCGACTCGGTCCGACCGGGGACCCGCTTCGAGCGGCAGTTCCAGGTCTGCAACGGCACGCGGTCGCCGATCACCGTCCAGCTCTACGCCGGGGCGGCGACCGTCGGTGGGGGCGCCTTCACGGTCACCGAGGGCCGGCAAGGCAACGAGCTGTCTGGCTGGGTCACGGTGCGGCCGGCCACGGTGACCGTGCCGCCGGGCGAGCGACGCCGCGCCACGGCAGCCTTCGACGTACCCGCTGCGGCGGAGCCGGGGGAGCGCTACGGCGTGCTGCTCGCCGAGCTCCCGGCGCAGGCGGGTGCCACCGGGCTGCCGACCGCGAGCCGGGTCGGGGTCCGGATCTACCTCGACGTCACCGGTGGTGCGGCGGCGAGGACCGACTTCGACATCGAGTCGCTGGCGGCCTCGCGAAGGGCCGATGGGACGCCGATCGTCACCGCGCTGGTCCGCAACACCGGTGCGCGCGCGATCGACCCGGCCGGGGCGCTGTCGCTCACCGAGGGTCCGGGAGGGCTGTCCGGCGGCCCGTTCCCGGCGACGACCGGGACGACCGTCGGGATCGGCGAGACGTCACCGGTGACCGTCGTGCTCGACAAGGCGATAGCCGGTGGGCCGTGGCTGGCCACCCTCACGCTGAAGGCGGGCGCGGTCGAGCGGCGCGAGCGCGCCCGGGTCACCTTCCCGGACGGGGTCGGGACCTCGGCCCCACCGGTGGAGACCGAGGACGTGCCGCTGGCCAAGGACCGCTCGGTCCTCATCCCGGTCGCGGGCGGGCTGATCGGGCTGCTGCTCCTGCTGCTGCTCGTCGCAGCGCTGCTCACCTCGCGAAAGCGTGCGGCTGCTCGTCCGGCACCGGGCTGACGGCGCGCCGCGGCAGGGGTACGACGGGAGGCGCGTGCACGCCGGTCGCCTGCTCCGCGACCCGCGCGTGGTCGCGGAGCATCTGGCCCACGACGACCTCCGGGGCGTGCCAGCCGCCCTCGCGCAGGACCTGGCAGAGCACGAGCCGCGCCTGGGCCAGCGCGAGATGATCACCAAGCTCGCGGGTGTCCTCGTAGCGGGCGAAGGCCGCCTCGAGCGCCCGGCGCCACGGGTCGGGCTGCTCCGCCGCGCCCCGGTCACGGTCTGACATGCCGGACAGCGTCCTGCTGCGAACGGGTGCCGACCATGGCCCTTTGTGACTGATCTCCCGTAGTCAGGACGGGCGGTCCGCGCCACGGGTCGCTAGCGTGGGGGCACACCACACGCGCGCGGAGGAGGAGCAGTGCTCGAGGTCGTCTACACGGGCATCCTGGTCGCCGCGTTCCTGTTCATCGGGTGGTTCGGCTGCTACGTCGTCTACAAGCTCTACGAGGGCCAGAAGTAGCACCGGCGCCCCGTCCTCGTCCTCGGCTGCGCCAGCCCGCCCGCGCACCCGCCGTTCCACCCACGGTGGGATTGGGTGGCTTCTGTCGGCGTGTCCCGCCGCGCCACGCCGAGGAAACCCACCCAATCCGGGGTGCGGGTGCGCCGGCGGATGGGGGCTAGCGGGACTGCGGCGCGGAGTTCACCTGCACGACGTCTGCGACCTCTAGACTCCTCGTCGTCACCTCCACCGGGCGGGGGTGTTCCAGTGGGGGCCCGGCCCGGCCGACGGAGATGACGTGAACGTGCGCCGACCGGTGCTCGGGCTGCTGCTCGGGCTGATCGTCCTGGCGTCCGCGCGCGCCGGCTTCGCGCCGGAGACCGCGACCGCCAGCGGCGCGCCGCTCGGCCTCGGCCTGCCCGGCTACACCCAGACCGTCACGCTCCCCATCGAGCACGCCGGCGAGGCGCGGTCGTTCGTGCTGCACGTCCCCGACGGCCTGCTCGGGCCCGCGCCGGTCGTGATCGCGCTGCACGGCGCCAACCAGACCGCGGGCAAGATGCGCGGCTACACCCGGTTCGAGGAGCTCGCCGACGAGCAGGGCTTCGTCGTCGCGTTCGGCTCCGGGGTGCAGGGCACCTGGAACGCCGGCGGCTGCTGCCGGCCCAAGGCCAACGACATGGCCTACCTCGACGCGCTGCTGGCCCACCTCACCGACCCGGTGCGCTCCCGCACCCTCATCGACCCGCGCCGGGTCTTCCTGACCGGCTTCTCCAACGGCGGGATGATGGCGCTGCGCTACGCGTGCGAGCGTTCCGAGACGGTGGCCGCGGTCGCGGCGGTCGGCGCGACCGTCGTGTCACCGTGCGCGCCGGGCTCGCCCGTCGCCGTCCTCGACGTCCACGGCGAGATCGACCGCGTCGTACCCCTCGCCGGTGGTCGCAATGCGGCCTTCATGGTCGACTTCCCGGCCGTGCGCCCCGCGCTGAAGCCCTTCAAGGCGCTGGCCGGCGACGTGCGGGTGCGCGTGGTTCCCGGGGTCGGGCACGGCTGGATGACCCGGGAGACGATGTACTACGACGCGACCGGCGCGGTCTGGGACTGGCTGCGCGACCACCCCCGCCAGCGCAGCTGACCGTTCAGGTGATGCGCTGCTCGAGGTCGAACAGCAGCACTCCCGCGAGCATCACGAGCACGGTGAGCGCGAGGTAGACCTGTGTGTACGACGCCATCGTTCGCACCTCCTGCGACCGTTCTGCCCCGTGCGCAGCCCGGGAACCCGAGGTACGCCGGAACGACCCGCACCCGCACCGTGAACGTGCGTTAACGTCCCGCCCATGGACTTCAGCCTCACCGCCGAGCAGCAGGCCCTGTACGCCTCGATGAAGAAGCTCGCCCAGGACGTCATCGCCCCGGGCGCGGCCGAGCGCGACAAGGAGGGTCGCTGGGACGCCGACATGTGGCGGACCCTCGCGAAGAGCGGCGTCGCGGGCATGCCGATCCCGGAGGAGCACGGCGGCAGCGGCGCGAGCATTGTCGACTGCTGCCTGGTCAACGAGGCGCTCGCCGAGGGCGGCCACGACGGCGGCTTCGGGCTGTCGCTCGGCGCCCACTGGGTGATCGGCAGCGTCCCGATCTGGCTGCACGGCACCGAGGAGCAGAAGAAGCGCTGGCTGCCCGGCCTCACCGACGGCACCCTCATGGGCGCGTGGGCGTCGACCGAGCCCGAGGCCGGCTCCGACGCCGCGGGGATCCGGACGACCGCCGTCCGCGACGGTGACTCCTTCGTCCTCAACGGCTCGAAGATCTTCATCACCAACGGCCCGATCGCCGACGTCTGCACCGTGCTCGCCAAGACCGACAAGGGCGCGACCGCCTTCATCGTCGACACCACGACGCCGGGCTTCGTCGTCGGTCGCGAGCTCGACAAGATGGGCTGCCGCTCGAGCCCGACCGCCGAGATCTTCCTGCAGGACTGCCGCGTCCACGAGAGCAACGTGCTGGGCGTCGAGGGCGAGGCGCTGTGGTCGGTGGCCTTCGAGTGCTTCGACTGGGAGCGCACCGTCATGCTCGCCGGCTGCGTCGGCGGGATGCGCTCCACGCTCGACCAGACCATCACCTACGCCAAGCAGCGCGAGCAGTTCGGCAAGCCGATCGCTCACTTCCAGGCGGTCGCCCACAAGCTCGCCGAGATGGAGATCAACTACCAGGTCTGCAAGAACGCGGTCTACAAGGCGGCCTGGCTCAAGCAGGAGGGGCTGCCCCACACCATCGAGGCCTCGGTCGCGAAGGCGCTGATCGGCAAGCTCAGCGTCGACAACGCGCTCGAGGCCGTCCAGATCCACGGCGGCTACGGCTACCTGCGCGACTTCCCCGTCGAGCGCGCCCTGCGCGACGCCAAGCTCGCGAGCATCGGCGGCGGCACCACCGAGATCCAGAAGATGATCATCAGCCGGATGCTGCTGGCCTGACAGCAGGTGCGCCGTTCCTCACAGGGCAGCCGTGGGCGGCTCGAGAGCCGTCTGGAAAGCCTTCAGCGCTCCGGGCGCAAGTCGGATGCCGGCTACGGGTCGCCGTCCTGGCACGTCCGCGTAGTAGGACTCGATCGGGCTCTGCAGGTCGGCGGCGATCGACCCGCGGGCCTGGAGGCGCTGCAGGGCTCGGGGCACCGGGCTCGTGCGTCCCTGGAGGCTGGTCGTGGCCAGGACCGCTTTGAGGCGACCCGCAGGGGCGTCGCCGCCCTCGGCACACACGGCGACGAGGAGGGCGCGCGCCGGTGACGTGAGCGCGGCGAGCAGCGTCCTCGCCTCGTCGGCAGACCAGGACCGCGACGGTGCGACGGTCCCAATGGCGCTCATTCGGGAGGCAGCGGTCAGGGTGGCGGAACCGATCACCGTGGTCGTCAACGCCCTCGAGCACCGCTCCGCGCGCTGCGTCAGGAGGTCCAGGAGGCGCGCCGGCAGGGCGCTGTCCAGTGCCGTGATGTCGGGTCCGCTGACCACCCCTTCGAGTGCGGACGGAAGGCTTCGTGCGAGGTGGATCGCGCGCAGGACGAGGGTGTCGGGGTCGAGGTGGACCTCGTGGGCCAGCTGGACCCAGTCGCTGCGGCCGACCCACTCGAGCGAGTAGTTGTGGCCGACCTTCATGGCAAGCGAGAGCCTGTGACGGTCCAGGTCGTCGTACGGCAGGGCGCTCGCGACGTCGTAGAGCGGAGCGAGCCGGACCGACGACGCGTGCATGAGGACCGAGTAGTTCTTGGCGTGCGCGTCGGTGCCGCCGATGAGCCAGTGCAGGACGAGAGCGTCGACGAAGCGCTCGACGTTGTCCTTCGCGTGCCTGCCACCGGTCCGGGCCAGCAGCCGAGCGATCTCACGGGCACTCGGGCCACCGTCGGTCTGGTACCTCTCCGACGGGTGCCTCCCGAGTGCCTGGCACAGGTCCTCTTGATGCACGCGACGGACCGTCCCCGCCACGGCCCGGCGGTCGTACCGGGTGACGACGATCGCTCGTTCGTCGTCGAAGGACAGGACGTGGCTCAGTGCTGCCGCGAGCCCCAGCTCGCGGGCGAGGGCGAGGCACAGGTGCTCGTTGACGTCGTGGTCGTCGAGCCCTGGCACCGAGGGCTTGAGGATGTGTGTCGTGGGCGTCGGGCCCGCTGCCACTCCCCAACGGGCACCCTGCCGGTGCAGCGCGATCTTCGCCTGCGCACCGGCCAGGCTGAACTGCCCTTGACCAGCCCGGATCTGCCAGGTCGTCGGGTCGGTGCGCAGCTCACGGAGGCGGTCCGCGACGTCTGAGACGGTCAACCAGGCGACCTGGGCGGTGGGGGCAGCGGCCGATCCGGGGCGGAGGAACTGCACCGCCCCGGCGCAGTCCTCGCCCACCTCGGTCAGCAGGCCGAACGCGTCCTTCTGCGACACGCCGAACGAGCGGGCCCAGCGCTTGAGCACGGCGTCGTTGTCCGGCAGCAGCCCCCAGAGCCATGGCTGGACCACGGAGTCGGCGTAGGTGCCGCCGGCGAGTGGCATCGCCAACGAGAGCGGGAGTGCGCGGGCATCGCCCCGGTAGGCGTCGTCGTAGCGGAGGCGGAGCCGACCTTCGTCCTTCGAGAGCACACCCATGACGCGACCGTCCATGTGGAGGTCGAGCGTCAGCGTCACGACGGAGGCTGCTTCGTGTGCAGAGCCAGCAGCTCGTCGAGGCCGCCGTCGGTGAGCTCCTTGTCCTGCCTCTCGCCACCGTTGCGGTACACGGGCGTCACCGTCAGCTGCAGGGACAGGGCGGCCAACACCGTGAGCAGAGAGGATGTCGCGAGATCGGACCTGCGGCGCTCGACGTTGTTGATCGACTGCCGCGTCAGGCCACATGCGTCAGCGAGGTCCTGTTGCGTCCACCCTCGCGCGGTGCGCTCCGCGCGCACCACTGCGGCGACGTCGTCAGTGCTACGCACCGGGACGCCGGCAGTGTCTGCATACCTTGACATGGGTGAAGTGTAAAAGGAACGTGACTTCCCGGCAAGGGAAAAGATGTTTGACGTCACCCCTACGTCAAGTGTTCTGGACATCGGCACGGTGCAGGAGAGGTCTGGCAGGCTGGCCCGCGACTGAGGAGGTCCTGCCGTGAAGGGCATCGTGCTGGCGGGTGGGTCGGGGACCCGGCTCTACCCGATCACCAAGGGCGTCAGCAAGCAGCTGATGCCGGTCTACGACAAGCCGATGGTCTACTACCCGCTCTCCACGCTGATGCTGGCGGGCATCCGCGAGATCCTCATCATCACGACCCCCGAGGACCAGGCCAGCTTCCAGCGGCTCCTCGGCGATGGCTCAGCGCTGGGTTGCGACTTCCAGTACGCCGTGCAGCCCGCCCCCAACGGCCTCGCCGAGGCGTTCCGCATCGGTGCGGACTTCATCGGTGACGACAAGGTCGCGCTGGTGCTCGGCGACAACATCTTCTACGGCCAGGACTTCGGCGACCAGCTCGCGAAGTACACCGACGTCGAGGGCGCGGCCGTCTTCGCCTACCACGTCGCGGACCCCGAGCGGTACGGCGTCGTGGAGTTCGACGACCAGCGCCGGGCGCTCTCGATCGAGGAGAAGCCCGAGACGCCGCGGTCGTCGTACGCCGTGGTGGGGTTGTACTTCTACGACAACGACGTGGTGCGCATCGCGGCCGAGATCGAGCCGAGCGCCCGGGGCGAGCTCGAGATCACCACGGTCAACCAGCGCTACCTCGAGGCCGGGACGCTGCAGGTCGAGACGATGGGGCGCGGGACCGCGTGGCTCGACACGGGGACCTTCGCGTCGATGATGCAGGCGTCGCAGTTCATGCAGGTCATCGAGGAGCGGCAGGGCCTCAAGATCGGCTGCATCGAGGAGATCGCCTGGGAGCAGGGCTTCATCGACGACGCCGGGCTGCGGGCGCTCGCCGAGCCGCTCGCGAAGTCCGGCTACGGCGTCTACCTGCTCGACCGCCTCGCCGACGGGGCAAGCAAGGGCTGACAAGACCTACGCCGATGCGCGCGGCGTACTACCGATCTCACACGCGCCCGACTCCCGTTGTCACGCAGTCAGGCCTCGACTTCTTCCGGTAAGAACCCCTCGAGTTTTGGTGGTTCGACACCCTCGAAAAGTGGTACTTTCTCAGCATGACCTTGCCGGGGCTGGTGCAGAGGAGGGTGTCGGCGCTCCTGGCTGAGCTCGTCTCCGACGAGCCGGTCATCGCCCTGCACGGTCCGCGTTCGGTGGGCAAGTCCACGGTGCTGCGCAGCTTCGCCGACAGCCGTGGCGTGCCGGTCGTCGACCTCGACGAGCCGGCCGTCCGCGACGCCGTCGTCGCGAACCCCACGACGGCTGTCCTCGAGCACACGCCGCTGTGCCTGGACGAGTACCAGCACGCGCCGGAGGTCCTCGATGCGCTGAAGGCCAGGCTCAACCGCGAGGGGTCGCGACCCGGGACCGCAGTCCTCACCGGATCGACCCGGCAGGACGCGCTGCCGCGGACGGCGCAGGCCCTCACCGGGAGGCTGCACTCGCTCACGATCTGGCCGCTGTCCCAAGGAGAGCTGGGCGGCGTCGAGGAGGACATCCTCCCCTCGCTCCGCAGCGATCCGGACGCGACGACGGCTGCGCTCCCGACCTCCGTGACCACGCGGGAGGACTACATCGCCCGCGTGGTGGCGGGCGGCTTCCCGCTCGCTCTCCGGCGGTCCCCGTCTGCCCGTGACCGCTGGTTCGACGACTACGTCACGCAGTCGATCGAGCGCGATGCTGTCGAGCTCGTCCGGATCCGCCAGCGACAGGCGCTCCACGAGCTGCTCGGCCGACTTGCCGGCCAGACCGGGCAGCTGCTCAACCTCGCCGAGGTCGGCGCCGGCCTCGGGATCGAGCGCAAGGCCGTCGAGGACTACACCCGGTTGCTCGAGGACCTCTTCCTCGTCGCGCGCTTGCCCGCCTGGGGCAAGACGCTGCGGGCTCGCGCCGGGTCACGACCCAAGGTCCACGTCGTCGACTCAGGGCTCGCCGCCCGCCTGCTGCGGCTGACGCCGGCCAAGCTGGCCAGCCTCGAGCCGACCCATCTGACCGAGTTCGGCCACCTCCTGGAGTCGTTCGTGGTCGGGGAGCTGCGCAAGCAGGTCTCCTGGCTGGGTGAAGCCGTGACCTGCGGTCACTGGCGCACGCACGACGGGGACGAGGTGGACTTCGTGGTCGAGTTCGAGGACGGCGCGGTCCTCGCCTTCGAGGCCAAGGCGGCCGAGCGCGTCGCCGCCCGCGACATGCGCGGGCTTCGCAAGCTCCGAGACGCGCTGGGCACGCGGCTCGTCGCCGGCGTCGTCCTCACGACGGGGACCCGGTCCTTCACCCCGGAGGACCGGCTCCACGTGCTGCCGGTCGACCGGCTCTGGACTCCGGTCAGGCTGTAGGCCTCGCCCCAGGCTGCCGCCATCCGCTGGACGTGCTCGACCGCTGTGCGGACGGTCCGCGGCGCCTGAGTCGGGAAAGGTCTGGTCCATATCGGGAATGGACTGTGGTCTGAAACGGTATTTGGAAGTGGTCCAAAGCGGTATCCTCAGGTGTGAGCTCCGACGGGACGTACCTACCGCGCTTGGCCGACACGACGCTGTCGTGGCTCATGAGCGAGTTGCCGGCGACCATGGTGGTCGGGCCGCGCGCGACCGGGAAGACGACGACCGCTCGACGCCACGTCGCCAGCGTCGTCCGTCTGGACCGCCCGGCTGAAGCGGTCGCCTTTGCCGCCGACCCCGATGCGGCCCTCGCGGCGTTCCGCGAGCCCGTCCTCCTGGACGAGTGGCAGTCGGTGCCGGACGTGCTGGGCGCGGTCAAGCGCGCCGTCGACGACGACGCGCGTCCTGGGCGGTTCCTGCTCACCGGAAGTGTGCGGGCCGACTTCGGTGCGCGGACCTGGCCCGGTACGGGTCGTGTGACGCGCCTGGCCATGTACGGGCTGACCGTGCGCGAGCAGCAAGGCAACGTCGCCGGCGAGGGATTCCTCGACGTGCTGGCCCGCGGCGAGATCGACGCGCTGGCGCTGCCGGATCCGCTGCCGGACCTGATCGGCTACGTCGAGCTGGCCCTCGGTGGCGGATTCCCGGAGGCTGCGCTGCGGTCGCCAGGGCCGGCTCGACGGGCGTGGCTCGACGGCTACCTCGAACAACTGCTCACGCGGGACGCCGCCCTGCTCGGGAGCCGATCGACGGTTCGGCTCCGACGCTACTTCGAAGCACTTGCGCTGAGCAGCGCGGGCGTCGCTGACCACAGGACCTTGTACGAGGCGGCAGGCATCGACCGCAGGACGGCCGTGGCGTACGACGACCTGCTGGCCGGCCTGCACGTCGCGGAGGAGGCACCAGCGTGGCTGAGCAACCGGCTGTCGAGGCTGGTCAAGGGTGGGAAGCGCTACGTCGTCGACCCAGCGCTGATCGGCGCGGCTCTGCACCTGGACGTGCCGGCGGTGCTGGGGGACGGCGACCTGCTGGGTCGGCTCCTGGACACCTTCGTCGCAGCGCAACTCCGCCCCGAGGTGGCTCTGAGCGACCGACGCCCGCGGCTGCACCACCTGCGCGAGAAGAACGGTCGTCACGAGGTCGACCTGCTCGTCGAGGGCACGGCGGGCACAGTCGTCGCCCTCGAGGTCAAGGCGACGGCCGCGCCGACGCGTCGTGACGGGCAGCATCTGGCGTGGCTGCGCGATGAGCTCGGTGACCGCTTCCTCTGCGGAGCCGTCCTGCACACCGGTTCGGCGGTCGGCGCACTCGGGGAGAGGGTCTTCGCGCTCCCCATCGCCGCCATCTGGGGGCCACGCAAGGGCGTATGACGACGACCAGGTCGTAGCCGAGCAGGCCGAGAGCCTCGACCGCGCGCGAGAGCGACTGGTTGCGGCCGGCCTCCAGGGCGATCACCGTGGCCGATGTCGGGATCGGCCAACATCGCGGAGGGCTCAGCGTGATGTCGGGCGATCCCGACTCCCCGCGATCCCTACGCTGGAGAGCATGGACCTGCACCCCCGGCTCGAGCCGATCTCCTTCCTCATCGGCGAGTGGAGCGGCACCGGCATCGGCGGCTACTCCGGCATGGAGGACTTCCCCTACGAGCAGCGGATCCGCTTCAGCCACGACGGCCGGCCGTTCCTGCACTACGAGAGCCAGACCTGGCTCACCGGCCCCGACGGCGAGCGCCTGCGCCCGGCCGCGAGCGAGTGCGGCTGGTGGCGCCCCGGCCCGACCGACCTCTCCCTCGAGGTCCTGCTCGCCCACCCGACCGGCATCGTCGAGGTCTACGTCGGCAACGTCTTCGCCCGCCGCATCGAGATCGTCACCGACGTCGTGGCCCGCACCGAGACTGCCCGCGAGGTCAAGGCGCTCAAGCGGCTCTACGGGATGGTCGAGGACGAGCTGATGTACGCCATCGACATGGCGGCCGAGGGCACCGCGCTCTCGAGTCACCTGTCGGCCCGGCTGTCCCGAGACTGACGAGCAGCGTTACCCGACGAAGCGAAACCGGACACCATGGGACAGACCGGGATCACCGGCCTTGCGCAACCGGTTGATCATCGGTTCTATGGCGGCTCGTTCGTCACACCAGCACCACCTCACCCATGATCCGGGAGATCCAGTGAAGTCCCGCCTCGCGTCCGTGCTCGGCGCCGCAGTCCTGACTGCGCCGCTGCTCGCGCTCGCCGCGCCCGCCTCGGCCGCCGACTGCAACTACCCGCCGTCGGGCAGCTACCGGCTCGTCGCCTTCCCCGCCTACGCCAAGGTCAAGCCCGGCTCGGTCATCGAGCTCGGCGGCAGCCTCACGCGCAACGGCGGCGACTGTGGCGACCGCCGCATCGGCGTCTACTTCCGCCTGAAGAACAAGACGTCGTTCTTCCTGCAGTCGCGCCAGGGCACCAACGACAACGGTGGGTGGGCCTACCGCCTGGCCCCGAAGCGGGACTTCCGCTACTTCGCCAACTACAACTCGAGCGCCTTCACCGTGGGTGCTCGCAGCTCCATCGGGCTCGTGCAAGTCGGTTAACACTGGGTTGCAATCCCGCAAAGGGTCTGTGATCGACCTCACCTTCGGGTAGGTTGCTCACAAGCCAGCGCTTCCTCTCCTTTTGCGAGGGGGGTCGCGCAGGGCACCGATCATCTGATTGGATGCCTTCAGTCCACACGTAGTCAGTACCAAAGGGGTCTCATGAAGAAGCTCACCGCTCTCGCGGTCGCGGCCATCGCCGCTCCGCTCGCCATCGGCATCTCGGCCACGCCTGCCCAGGCGTCCGACTGCACCGCCGTCTACCCGCCCGGTCAGGCGTGGAAGCTGCGCATCAGCCCGTCCTACGCCCTGGTGAAGAAGGGTGCTGCGATCGACCTCGGCACCCGTCTCGTCCGCGGCAACCTCGAGTGCGGCCCCGGCGAGCGCATCGGCTGGTACACCCGCGGTCGCGGCAAGACCGTGTTCAACCTGTCGCGTGCCACCACCGGCAACTCCCGCGGTCTCGTCGTCCAGCGCTACATCGCGCGTGACGACTTCCGCTACTTCACCGACCACCTTCGCGGCAACGCCCGCGTCGCGCAGAGCGTCGGCGGTCTGATCCAGACCCGCTAGTCCTCGGTCGTTCACAGCAGGGCCCCCTCCTCGGAGGGGGCCCTGCTGCGTTGCTGGCTAAGGTGAGGCGATGACCGTCACAGACCAGGACACAGGCGTACGACGCCGCCGGCGCTGGCCCTGGGTCCTTGTGACGCTGGTCGTGCTGGGGCTCGCCGCGGGCGCGTGGATCGGCCTGCGGGCCGTCAAGGCCAAGTCGCAGCTCGACGACGCCCGGGCTCAGCTCGAGGCGGCCCGGTCGGCCCTGCTCGACCGCGAGATCGACGCGGCGCGCGCCGCGATCGCGTCCGCGTCTGCGAGCACCGGCAAGGCCCGCGACCTCACCGGTGACCCCGTCTGGCGCCTCGCGGCAGCCATCCCGGTGCTTGGCAACAACCTGCAGGTCGCCCGGGGCCTCGCCGTCGCTGCCGACGACATCGCCGCCGACGTCCTGCCGGCCGCTCTGGCTGGCGCGGAAGGCCTCGACCCCGGTAAGGCCCGGCGGGCCGACGGCAGCATCGACATCGCTCTGCTCGAGAGCGTCACCCCGGGCGTGCGCGCCAGCGCGACCGAGGCGGCCAAGGTCGACGATCGGGTGCAGGACCTCGACACCTCCGCGCTGCTCGCGCAGGTCGCCGACGCCCGCACCGAGCTCGCCGAGGCGAGTGCCGAGCTGCGCTCGTCTCTGGAGGGCGCGAGCGCCGCCCTGGAGATCTCCCCCGCGCTGCTCGGCAAGGACAAGCCGCGCCGCTATCTCCTGCTGGTGCAGCAGACGTCGGAGAGCCGCGGCACCGGCGGGCTGCCCGGCGGCTACGCCGAGGTCGTCGCCCGCGCCGGCAAGCTCGACGTGGTCTCCCAGGGCAGCAACAGCGGGCTGAAGAACGGCCGGATCCCGGCTCCTGCCGGTGTGCCGAAGGACTGGATCGACCGCTACGAGGCGCAGGCCTCGCTCTCGATCTGGCAGAACGTCAACGTCAGCCCCGACCTGCCCGTGGTCGCGAAGGTCGTCGAGGCCCGCTGGAAGGCCCAGGGCGGTGCCGCCCTCGACGGGGTCGTGATGATCGATGCGAAGGCGCTGCAGGCCATCCTCGCGGGCAGCGGCCCGGTCGATCTCGGCGGCGGGCGTCAGATCCCCGCCGACCAGCTCGAGGACTACCTCGCGATCGGGCAGTACGCCGGGCTGGCCAGCCCGAACAGCCCGCAGGACGCCCGCAAGGAGCAGCTCGACCTGGTGGCCGCAGCGGCGGTCCGCAAGCTCACCGCGGGCGGAGGGGACAGCACGGCGCTGCTGCGGGGCCTGTCGACGGCGGTCCGCTCCGGCCACCTCCGGATGGCGAGCCAGGACGCTGCCCTCGCCGGCGTGCTCGCGCGCACCGGGACCGACGGCAGCCTCCCGCGCGGCGAGGCGCCGGTCGCCTACCCGGTCGTCTTCAACGCGACCGGCGGCAAGCTCGACTACTTCCTCGACCGCGAGGTCACCTACGCCGCCGGGTCCTGCAGCAAGGACCGGCGCCGCGCCGTCATCACGACGACCCTCACCAGCCAGGTCCCGGCCACCCCGTTGCCGCCCTACCTCACGATCCGCATCGAGGACGAGACCATCACGCAGTCGCGGGTCAACCGCCTCGGGGTGATGGTCTACGCGACCCGCGGAGCCAAGCTGATCGCCGCCACCGTCGACGGCAAGCCGGTCTCGGCGCAGTTCGGCAAGACCGACGTCCTGCTCGAGCCGGGCATGGAGGCCGGCCTGCCGGTCTGGCAGGTCTACCTCGACCTCGAGCCCGGCAAGCCCCGCACCTTCGCCGTCGAGGTCGACGAGCCGGTGACCGCCGGGGAGGTGCGCATCCCCGAGCAGCCGCTCGCCCGCGCGCTTAAGCGCACGACGATTGCCCCGGTATGCCGTTGAGGTGAGTGTCTGCTGCACGCCCGTCTCGGCCCCCACGAGGCGGTCCGTGCGCTGATAGCCTCAGGATCTTCCCCGCTTCACCCGATAGGAGTAGACGTGCGTGCCCGCTCGCTGCTGACCGTCCTCGTGACGGCTCTGCTCGCGATGCTCACGCTCGCCTCACCCAGCCAGGCCGTCGACGGGGTCTACCCCCCGGCGGGCGTGCGCGTCGTCGCCGGCGAGCTGTCGTCCGCTGAGGTCGCCGACGGCCAGGCCGTGACGTTCTCCGGGGGCGGCTTCGCTCCTGGTGCGCTGCTCAGGATGTCGGTCGACGGCGTCCAGACAGGCACGACCACCGCTGACAGCGAGGGCGGCTTCAGCGTCGACGTGCCACTGACCGGCGTCGGGGAGCGCGTGCTCGCCGCGAGCGGCCTCGAGACCAGCGGCCGCGTCCGGGTCGTCAGCGCCACGGTCACCGTCGTCGCAGCGGGTGCGGAGGCCCAGGGCGGTGCGCTGCCCACCAGCGGTGCCGACGCCCTGCCGGCCCTGCTGGGCGGCCTCGGGCTCGTCGTCGGCGGCGCCGCCGTCGTCTTCGTGGCCCGCCAGCGCCCGCGCAGCCGCAGCCCGCGCTCCGCCTGAGCGACGCGGGTCGCAGCGTGACGACGGCTCCGGCAGTGCCCCTCACCGACGTCGGGCGTCCGGTCGGCCGTCCGGCCTGGGAGGCCGCCTACAGCTCCAGCCTCATCGTCGTGGACGCCCTGCTGGTGACAGTGGCGGCGCTGACGGCGCTGCTGGTCAGGTTCGGCGGTCCCGAGGGCGACGTCGCGGTGGGGACCACCACCGGCCTCGGCTACACCGAGGTCGCCGCGATCTTCGCGCCCGCGTGGATCCTCATGCTCGCCGCGAGCCGGGCCTACGAGGCCCGCTTCCTCGGCAACGGGTCCGAGGAGTTCAAGCGGGTCGTCAACGCGACCGTGCGCTTCACCGCGCTGGTCAGCACCACGGTCTTCGTCTTCAAGGTCGACCTGTCGCGTGGGTTCGTCGCCGTGGCGCTACCGCTCGGCCTCGTCCTGCTCGTTCTGGGGCGCTACGCCGCTCGCAAGGTCATCGTCGCGCTCCGCCTGCGCGGTTACGCCCAGCACCGGGCGGTCCTGGTCGGCTCCCACGAGGAGGTTTCCGCGCTCGCCGCCCGCATCGTGCGCGAGCGCTACACCGGGATGCGCGTCGTGGCCGCCTGCCTGCCCGACTACGAGACCCGCCCGGTCGAGGTGGCCGGTGAAACCATTCCCCTTCTGGGGGCCGCGCGCGATCTCGCCGGCAGGCTGGCCAGCGTGCAGGCCGACACCGTCGCGGTGGCAGGCACCAGCGCGCTGTCGACCCGCGAGCTCCGCGAGCTCGCCTGGGACCTCGAGGGCACCGGGGTCGACCTGGCGCTCTCGCCGGCGCTCACCGACGTCGCCGGGCCGCGCATCCACGTGCGGCCGGTCGCGGGCCTGCCATTGCTCCACGTCGAGGAGCCGACCTTTGGCGGCGTCCGCAAGCTCGTCAAGGACCTCATCGACCTCGTTGCAGCGCTCGTGCTCGTCCTGCTCCTCGCACCGGTCCTCGTGGTGATCGCGGCCCTCATCAAGCGGGAGGACGGCGGCCCGGTCTTCTACCGCCAGGAGCGGGTCGGTCGCGACGGCCGGTCCTTCCGCATCTGGAAGTTCCGAAGCATGCGCGTCGACGCCGACCGGATGCTCGCGGACCTGGCCGCCCACAACGAGCACGACGGCCCGCTGTTCAAGATGAAGCAGGACCCACGGCTCACCCGGATCGGCATCACGATCCGCAAGTACTCCCTCGACGAGCTCCCCCAGCTCTTCAACGTCGTGCTCGGTTCGATGTCCCTCGTCGGCCCCCGGCCGCCGCTGCAGACCGAGGTCGACCAGTACGCCGACCACGTGCACCGCAGGCTTCTCGTCAAGCCGGGCATGACCGGCCTGTGGCAGGTCAGCGGCCGCGCCGACCTGGAGTGGGACGAGGCCGTGCGCCTTGACCTCTACTACGTCGAGAACTGGTCGGTCGCGCTCGACTTCATGATCCTGTGGAAGACGATGTTTGCCGTAATACGCGGGTCAGGAGCCTACTAGCGATCTGGCCCTAGGACGCAGAAGGCTGAGCAGAAGGCCGAGTGGGCGTCACCGAAGTCTGAGTCTGAGACGGAGACACGGAGGGCTCGTTCAGCCCTGCGGACGGCGCGGGGGCGGCGTTGGGATCCGGGCAGAAGGCAGCTTTGGTCGCTGCAACGATAGAAGAGGCGCCATCCGGCGTGATCCCCGAGACCTCCCCTCCCAGGTACTGCTGGATGGCGAAAGCGTCTAGCTTCTCGGCCGAGAGCTGCCCCTCGAGGATCTGCTTGCAGACGTAGCGGGCCCGCGTCACCGCGAGGTCAAGGTCCGCCACGAGGTTCTTGTCGATGGCGGCGAGGCGGCGGGAGAGGTCGCCGCGCTGGTTGCTGTTGAGGTCGGGCACTCCCGCCAGCGGTCCTGCGGCGGGGGCCGGAGTGCGGTCGTCGTCGTCCGTCGAGGACACACACGCTGAGGCGGTCAGCGTGATGGCGAGGGACAGGCCGAAAGTGGCCAGGGGTCGGGTAAAGCGGGAGGAAGACACGGTCAATTCTACCAAAGCTGAATGACGCCTCGATGTCGAGCGGCTGAAGGCCATCCGCCTACCCTGGAGCCGTGCCCGCCGCCATCGACAGCGCCCGACGATCCTCGGACGCCCAGGACGCTGCTGCGCTGCGCCTGGTCCCGGGCACCGTAGTCGTCGCCTTCCTGCTCACGTGTGGCCGTTGGGGGAGCTACTTCGGTCTGCCTTCCCGGGCGGTCTACATCACCGACGTCCTGCTCGTCGGCACCGTCGTGTGGCTCTTGAGCCAGCATCGCGCCTGGCTGCGCGCCCGCTGGGCGGTGCTCCGGAGCGGGTGGCGCCCTCTGCTCCCGCTCGGTGCTCTGCTCGCTTGGTGTCTGCTCCGTCTGGCGGCCGGGGGGTTGCCCGACCGAAGCGGGCTGCGCGATGTGGCGCCGTACCTCTACGCCTGCGTGGCCCTGTTCCCCTTCCTCGCGGGCCGGGAGGTCGACTGGGGTCGGACGTCGCAGGTGCTGAGAGCTGCGCTGCTCGCGCACCTCGGCTGGGTCACAGTGTCGAAGTACGTCGGGGCGCTGACCGCGAGCATGCCGCTGCTCGGCGGAAAGGTCCGCATCTTCGAGATCCGCGCGGACTTCGACGGGGCGGTGCTGGCGATCACCGCTGGCGTCTTTCTCGCGCGTGCCCTCGTCGCCTTCCGCTCGTGGCAAGGCGCGCTCGCGGCGGCGTGCGGCGTCTGGTCCTCGCTGCTCGTGCTGCAGGTCGCCAACCGCGCCGCGGTCCTTGCCCTCATCGTCGTGCTGGGCATTCTGTTCGCCGACCGTAGGCGCAGCCTGCTGCGGCTGCCTCGCACCGTCGTGCTCCCCTCGGCGGCCGTCCTTCTCGTGCTGGCACTCGTCCTGGTGCCACGGACCGCGATCTACGGGCGGCTAAGCGGCGACGCCGAGTTCAGCGGCAACGCAGCGAGCGGGACCACTGACGCGCGCGTCGAGGCGTGGACCGACGTCCTCCGCTACATGCAGTCGTCCCCGTCCCGCGTTGTGGCCGGGGTGGGCTTCGGGACCGACTTCCTCGGGGCATCGGGCGGTGACGAGCGTTTCGAAGGCACAACGTTCAAGGATGTGCGGGCCCCCCACAACTACGTGCTCAACACCTACGCGCGCCTCGGCCTGGTCGGCGTCGGCCTTCTCGCGTGGACCCTCGCCGCGCTGGCCGCCGCCGCGCGCCAGCTCCTGCGGCGCGGGAGGCGCGTCCGCGACGTCGACCTGCTGCTGGTCTTCACGGTTGGCAGTCTGCTGGTCGCGAGCCTGGTCGGGGTCATCCTCGAGTCGCCGTTCGGCGCGGTGCCCTTCTTCTGGGCCGTCGGTGCGCTGCTCGTTCAGCGCGCCGGTCCCGAGGCGCCACACAAGCTGACAGCAAAGGTGGTCGAGGAGCTGCGCGAGCCCCTGGATCCGCGGCCAGGTCCGCCACCCGAGATGCGCCCCGCGGTGCCCTTGGTCTGGACCAGACTGAGCCCGTCGACCTTCGTCGTCACGGCAGGAGCACCTCAGCGCGACAACGACTGACGGCTCGTTACCGGTACATCCCCAACAGGCTGGCGGCAGTGTCGGCGCCCTCCTGCGTGGCGAACCACCGGGTGTCCCGGCCTCGGAGCCCGTTGGTCGTGAGCTGCCGGCGGTAGGACCCTGCGACCAGCTTGAGAGCTGCGTGCGCGGCGTTGCCGGCGAGCCGGTCCAGCCGACCGGCGTTGCCGCGGCGCATCCCGTGCCTGCTCGTCAGCCGCACCCACTCCGGGTGGTCGTCGCCCATCGGCTCACCGCTCGCCTGAGCCTCGTGTCGACGGAAGGCACCGAAGCAGCGTGGCTCGTAGTGGAACCGGGCGCCTCGGTCTGCGAGCTGGAAGTAGAGGTCCCAGTCCATCAGCACCCGCATGCCCTCGTCGAAGGGCCGTGCAGGCAGCGCGCTGCGACGGATGAAGAGCGCGACCGGTGACAGCGGCGGCGAGGGGAGCCGGGTGAGCAGCCGGCGCTGGAAGGGGTGCTGGCCGAGCAGCCGTGTGACCCGGCCCGCCGCGTCCACGAAGACGCTGTCGCCGAAGACGACGTCGGTCCGCGGTTGCGCCCGGAAGATGGCCAGCGCCCTTTCCAGAGCGCCCGGCAGGTAGTAGTCATCGGCGTTGAGCCAGCCCACCACGTCACCGCTCGCGTCCGCCAGGCAGTCGTTGAGGGTGGCGCTCAGGCCAGCGTTGGGCTTCGCGCGCCACACCAGCTCCCTGGGCCAGCGCCGAAGGACCTCGACGCTGTCGTCGTGTGACCCGTCGTCGATCACGACGTGCTCCACCGACGCGCCGTGCTGCCGGTCCACCGACGTCAGCGCGTCCTCGAGGTAGTGCGCGTAGTCGTAGGACGGCGTGAGCACCGAGAGCTTCATGCGGTCGGCCCGCACGAGAGCTCGCGGCAGGCGTCGGCGTAGACGCCCTCGAGCTGGGCGGTCACGACCTCGGGGACATAGCTGAGCTCGTAGAGGGCGCGGGCCGCCTGCCCGCGACGCCGGGCCTGCTCGGGGTCGCCGACGACGACGTGCAGGGCTGCCGCGAGGCTGGGCGTGTCCGGCGGTGCGAGCCAACCGACCTCGGGTGTCACGACCGCTGCAAGCGACCCTAGCGCGCTCGCGAGCACCGGGGTCCCGAGCGCGAAAGCCTCGACGATGACGCGTGGGAAGCCCTCGAACCAGCGAGAGGGGACGATCAGCGCCTCCGTCTCCGCCATGAGCGCCGAGACCTCCTCCGGCACGAGGTCACCGAGCACCTGCACACTGGTCATCCCTGATGCCCGGCGGCGGACCGCGTCGAGGTCCGGCCCACCGCCCGCGAGCGTCAGTGTCGTCCGGGAGCCGAGGCCGGCGAGTTCCCAGGCATCGAGGAGGACGTCGTAGCCCTTCTCCTGCTGGAGCCGCCCGACGAACAGCAGGCCGGCCCGGGTCGTCGTGGCGGCGTGCGGCGGCTCGACGACGGCGTTGGGCTTGTAGACGACCCGCGACGCGGGGATCCCAAAGCGGACGAGGTGTTCGGCCACGAACGGGCTGACCGCGAGGAAGCGGGACACCTCGTCCCACACGCGGTCGTGGCGGGCGAGCGTCGCCGCCATCACGACGCTCTGGGCCCGGGAGTCGCGGTAGCAGCCGTGCAGTACGCCGGCAGCGCGAGCGCGCGAGCCGACGCAGTCCGTGCAGGGGCGGCCGTCGCGGAAGAACGTGCCCTTCATGCACACGTGCCGGAAGTTGTGCACGGTCTGAACGGTGGGGACCCCCCGCCGGCGCAGCTCGCCGACGAAGCCGAGCCCCACCAGCGGGTAGGGGTTGTGGACGTGGACGACATCGATCGACTCGCGGCGCACCACGTCGAGCACGTGGTCGTCGGCATCGGTCGACCGGAAGGCTCGCAACGGGAGGCCGGCCCGCGCGACGGGGCCCCAGGCGTCGAGCTCGTCGCTGGAGCGCACGTAGGTCACCACGTAGTGACCGCGGGCGCGGAGCATCTCGGCGTCGCTTTCCACGACCCGGTTCTCACCGGACGGGTTCTCTGAGCGGTACGCGTTGTGCGCGATCAAGACCCTCACGGTCGGACCGTTAGCACGCGGTGGAAAGCCTCTCGTGCGCGGTCCGGGCCCTCGGCGGAGGACGATGCGTCTATATAGTACGGCCTTCAAGTTGTCAGGCGTCAGGCTGCGCGTCGCATTCCACGGAGGTCAGGATGAAGGCAGTTCTGCTGGCCGGTGGGCTGGGCACACGCATGCGCGAGGAGACCGAGTTCCGCCCGAAACCGATGGTCGAGGTGGGCGGCAAGCCTGTTCTGTGGCACATCATGAAGATGTTCTCCAGCCACGGGATCAACGAGTTCGTCGTGTGCGCCGGCTACAAGAGCGAGATCATCAAGGAGTACTTCCTCTCCTACGAGGCCCGCAACAACGACTTCACCATCACCCTCGGCAAGTCGCACGAGCTGGTCTTCCACGACCAGCACCTCGAAGCCGATTGGACCGTGACGGTCGCAGACACGGGGGCGGCCACGATGACCGGCGGACGCGTCGCCCGGATCAGGCGCTACGTCGAGGGCGACGGTCCGTTCATGGTCACCTACGGTGACGGGCTCGCCGACGTCGACCTCACCGACCTACTGGCGTTCCATCGGGCGCACGGCAAGGCGGCGACGATCACGACTGTGCAGCCGCTGTCACGCTTCGGCCTGGTCGACCTCGACGGCGACTCCGTCGTGCAGAGCTTCCGCGAGAAGCCGCAGGTGCACGACTGGGTGAGCGCCGGGTTCTTCGTCTTCGAGCAGTCCGTCTTCGACGTCCTGGACGGTGGTGACGAAATGGTGCTTGAGCAGGAGCCGTTGGCCGAGCTCGCTGCGCGCCGCGAGCTCGTGGCCTACCAGCACTCCGGCTGGTGGCAGCCGATGGACACCTACCGCGAGTCCACCATGCTCAACGAGATGTGGGATCGCGGCGACGCTCCCTGGAAGGTGTGGTCGTGACCTACTGGTCGGACAAGCGGGTGCTCGTCACCGGCGCCACGGGCATGGTGGGCTCGTGGGCCGTCAGGCGGCTCGTCGACGAAGGGGCTCACGTCGTCTGCCTCGTCCGGGACGCCGACCCGCAGAGCGAACTGTTGCGCAGCGGCACCATCAATCGCACCACCGTCGTCAACGGTCGACTGGAGGACTACGACGCGGTCGAGCGATCGGTCAACGAGCACGACGTCGACACGATCCTGCACCTGGGTGCGCAGACCATCGTCGGCACCGCCTACCGGTCACCGATGCAGACGTTGCAGGCCAACGTCGCCGGCACCTGGAACGTGCTGGAGACCGCCCGGGTGCACCCGGGCCTTGTGCGTCGTGTCGTCGTCGCGAGCAGCGACAAGGCCTACGGCTCCGTGCCGGACCTGCCCTACCGCGAGGACATGCCGCTCCGGGGCACGGCGCCCTACGAGGTCTCCAAGTCGTGCACCGACCTGGTCAGCACCAGCTACGCAGTGACCTACGGCACGCCAGTGGCGATCGCCCGGTGCGGCAACATCTACGGCGGCGGTGACCTGAACTGGAGCCGCATCGTGCCGGGAACGATCCGGGCGCTGCTGCGGGGAGAGCAGCCGGTCCTGCGCTCCGACGGCACCTTCCTGCGTGACTACCTCTACGTCGAAGACGTCGTCGACGCCTACCTCGTCACGGCCCAGGCCCTCGACGGCACCGTGGCGCCTGGTGAAGCCTTCAACTTCAGCGACGAGAAGCCGCTGTCGGTCATGGACATCTACGCAGCCGTCTGCCATGCCACGGTCGGCGAGGCGGTGGCCCCGCTGGTCCTCGGGCAGGCCAAGGACGAGATCAAGGACCAGTACCTCGATGCGGCCAAGGCCCGATCCGCCTTGGGGTGGTCCGTGGCGTGGGGCCTCGAGCGCGGGTTGACCGAGACCGTCTCGTGGTACCGCCAGCTGCTCCAGTCGCGCACGTGACCCAGGGAGCGCCCGTTCGCAAGCTCATCAGCGTCGTCGTCCCGGCCTACAACGAGAGCGACTGCGTCGATGAGCTCGCTCGTCGGCTCGCGCTGGTGTTCGACAGCGAGCCCGGCTACGACTTCGAGGCGGTCATCGTCGAGAACGGCTCCACCGACGACACCTACGCGAAGCTTGTCCGCATCCACGATGCCGACCCGCGGTTCAAGGTCCTTCAGCTTGCCCGCAACTTCCGGATGGACGGCGGCCTGACGGCCGGTCTCAACCACATCACCGGTGACGCCGCGGTCGTCATGACGGCGGACCTCCAGGACCCGCCTGAGCTCATTCCGGAGTTCCTGCGCAAGTGGGAGGAAGGTTTCGAGAACGTCTACATGGTCGTGAGCAAGCGCGAGGGCACCGGCCCGATCCGCACGCTCAACTCCAAGGCGTTCTACTGGCTCGCCGGGAAACTCACCGACGGACGCATCCCGCGCAACGCCAGCGACTTCCGACTCGTGGACCGCAAGGTCTACGAGTCCGTCAACAGCATGCAGGAGCGCAACCGCTTCGTGCGTGGGCTGTTCGCCTGGGTCGGCTACCGCTCGGTCGGCATACCGCACGAGCGTCCCCCGCGCTTCGGTGGTGAGTCCAAGGCCTACTCCCTCAAGGTCATCGACCTGGCCTTCAAGGGCATCTTCGCTCACAGCTACATCCCGCTGCGCATCATCACCGTGTCGGGTTTCGTGGTCTCGGCGCTGTCGTTCCTCACCCTGGCAGTGCTCGCCTTCCGGTTCTTCGCCTTCGGGGTGCCGTTCGCAGGCTTCGGCACGATCGTCGGCTTCACGCTGCTGCTGTTCGGAGTCCTGTTCACGATGATCGGCGTCCTCAGTGAGTACGTCGGCCTCATCTACGAAGAGGTCAAGCAGCGGCCCAACTACGTCGTCCGTGAGTGGATCACCTAGCCGTGTTCGAGCGGCTGTGGCGGGAGGAGCGACTGCGTTTCCTGGCCATCGGCGTGGCCAACACGGCCTTTGGCTATGCGGTCTTCGCCTGGATCGAGGTGCTCCTCGGCGACCGGTGGCCCTACCTCGCCGTCTTGCTGGGCAGTTACGGTGTATCTGTCGTGTTCTCCTTCTTCACCCAGCGCCTGCTCGTCTTCCGGGTGAGTGGGTACCTCTTCACCGACGCGATGCGGTTCCTGGGCGTGAGCAGCTCCGGGTTGCTGCTCAACGCAGCGCTTCTCCCACTG
The DNA here is from genome assembly GCA_030697205.1 of Mycobacteriales bacterium. NCBI lineage: Bacteria > Bacillati > Actinomycetota > Actinomycetes > Mycobacteriales > Mycobacteriales bacterium. The sequence continues at coordinate 130,918 of JAUYQP010000034.1, read as the reverse complement.
CTCGTGGAACTGCTCTTCCTGCCAGTCCTGCTCGCGCAGGCCCTGGCCCTGACGATCGGAGCGTGCGTGCTGTACCTCGCACACAGTCGAATCTCGTTCCGTCGAGCAACGGGCGCGTCGTCGCCGCGCCAGGAGCCGCCGCGATGACCGATCGTCGTCCTGGATCGCCGGCACGCCGGGGTCGGCCACGTCCGCTTGCCGCAGCCCGACGCGCAGCGCGGCTCGGGCGCGCCGCTGCGACCGCGGGGTCGTCGCCGCTGCAGCGACGCGACCTGGCAGTGCTGATCCTGGCTGTGAGCTTTGCCGTCGTCGCCTTCGTGCACTACATGGCGGGGGCCTACCTGCAGAAGGGCTATCCCTACAGCACTCCCTTCTACCGGCCCGACGACCGCTTCCCGGGTGCGGCGGAGAGCGCCGGGGCCGGCCGGCACCTGTTCGGCGACTTCTACCAGATGTGGTCGATCACCAAGCTCGACTCCCCCTACGACTCCGCGGACCCCCTGCGGGCGAGCAACTACCCGCCACTGGTCCACTTCGTCCTGCGGCCCTTCACCTGGCTGCCCTACGACGTCGCGGCAGCGGTCTTCCTCGGACTACTGGCGGCCGCCATGGTCGCCATCGCCTACGCCGTACTGCCAGGGCAAGGATCAGCCAGGGTACTGGCCGCCGTGGTGCTCGGTGCCCTCACCTACCCGTTCCTGTTCCTCGTCGACCGTGGCAACGTGGACGGGTTCGCGCTCGTCTTCGTCGCGTCCGCCCTCCTGCTGCGGCAGCGCTGGTGGTTCCAACGGCCTGTGCTGCTCGCGCTCGCCGCTGCGATCAAGGTGTATCCGGCGGTCTACGGCGCGCTGTTCATCCGGGACAGGCAGTGGCGCGAGCTCGCGGTGTGGGTGGCCACTGGGGCCGTCGTCACCGTGACCGCCCTGAGCGTGTTCGAGAACGGGCCGGTCGAAGAGGCTCTGCTGTTCATCGACTCGCTCAAGAGCTTCGCGGCCCAGACCGGAGGGACGAGCTCTCACTTCGTCCAGCACACCGCGTCGCTGATCAGCATGACCAACGGCTACGTCGGACTCGGCGTCCTGCCTGACGAGGCGCGCTACGTCGCCGCTGCGCTCTCCTTGGCCTTCGCCGCGCTGCTCGGCGCGTTCATCGTGTTCGTGCGGATGAAGCTGTGGCAGGCGTCGTTCCTCCTGGCCACCATGGCGACGGTGTGCATGAGTGCCTCCTATGACTACCGTCTGTGCTTCTTCATCGTTCCGCTGCTGCTCCTGATCCGCGACGAGTCCGAGGTCCAGTGGCCAGCGCGGGCCTTCACGGTGCTGTTCGCTCTCGTCCTCGTGCCGAAGTCGCTGCCGATCGTCTACAACGACGTCAGTGTGGGTCCTTTCATCAACCCGCCGCTGATCACGATGATCGCCGTCCTCGTCATGGTTGCGGCCTGGCGCGCCCGCCGCACCGCCGCTGCCCGCGAGGCGGTGGCCGCGTCCGCCGTCGCGCGGCCGGAGCCGGCTGCCGTATGAGGACTGTCACGCACTGCCTCGCCTGTGGGAGCGACGACCTCGAGCGCACGGAGTCCGTGCTCGCGCCGTTCATCAAGTCCTACGTGGGTGAGCGGCACGACGCCCCCGGCCCCGACGTCACGGACCCCTGGCTGCTGCGGTGCCGCGAGTGCGGGCTGTCGTTCTTCGACAGGCGCTACACCGACAGTGAGACTCGCGTGCTCTACAGCGAGTACCGCAGCGCCGCCTACCAGGCCCACCGGCAGCGCTTCGAACCGCTCTACACAGCTGCGCTCAATGCCCGCATCGGCAGCGACGAGGCCGTCATTCGCCGCCGCCGCGAACGCGTGGGGGAGTTCCTCGCCGCGCATCTCGGCTCCGAGGTATCGACGTTGCTCGACTTCGGCGGCGACGCCGGACAGTTCCTGCCGGACCTTCCGACCGCGAAGAAGTGGGTCCTCGAGCTGTCGGACGTCCAGCCGGTGGCGGGCGTGACTCGTGTCGCGCGGCTCGAGGACCTACCCGGACCCGTGGACCTGCTGGTGCTGGCCCATGTCCTCGAGCACGTGACCGACCCGGCGTCGCTGCTCGACGAGCTGGGTGCCTCAGTCGTCCCCGGTGGCCACCTCTACGTCGAGGTGCCTCTCGACCGTCCGGGCATACCCCCGGAGTGGGCCAAGCCGCTGCACGGTCGGTGGGTGCGCTTCCTCAACAGGGGCGACAAGCGCATCCGTACCGCTGACCTGCTGAGTACCCCGCTGCGGGTCGCGGCTCGTGGGCGGTGGGTTCCAGGCACTTTCCCCCGCCTGCATGAGCACCTGACCTACTTCACGCCCCACTCCCTGGCGGTCCTGCTCCAGCGAGCCGGTTGGACGGAGGTCGCTCGCCTCGAGTACACCCACGGCGGCGGCTTCACCGACTCACTGGCCCTAGGGATGCTCGCGCGCCGCGACGGGCTCTGAGCCGCGGGGCCTCAGCGCCTTACGAGCAGCCAGCACGCCACGGACGACAGGCGCGGGTGTGCGGGTGAGCAGCGCCAGCAGCTCGCAGAGCGCCCGGTCGCTGCCGCTGTAGTGCTCACGGAGTCGACGGCGGGCCGCGGGCCAGTCGACGAACGCCTCACCGAAGGCGCCTTGGGCCTTGACCCGGACAAGCATCGGGACGACGTGCCGCCGGAGGTGGGCCCGTCGGATCTCGGCCACGTCGTCCGCTGGGAGGCCTCGGGACTGGGCGCGCGCCAGCAGTCGGAAGTACTGGTCCAGGAAGACGTGGACGTAGTCGTAGGGCCCGGCGTTGTCGTTGCGGTAGCCGATGCACGGGCGGGCCAGCGCGAGAAACGTCGTCCCGAGGCTCAGGATGTCGACGAAGCCATAGGAGTGGGGGAGGTAGGTCTCGTAGACCTCTTCGTAGGGGAGGTCGGCCACGAGCGAGCGTCGGTAGACGAGCGCGGAGATGTAGGTGATCAGCGAGCCCAGCTCGACGTGGAGGTCCGCGGCCGAGCGGCGTGCGTCGGCCGAGCGGGCGAACGCCACGGAACCGTCGAACAGCTCTGTGGCGAAGTCGCGGATGTTGGGCGACAGCGCGTCGACGTCGGGGTGCGACCGCAGGGCCGTGACGATCGTGCTCAGGCCGTCGGGAAGCAGCACGTCGTCGTCGGAGTGGATGAGGACGAAGTCGCCCTCGGCGTACTCCGTGCAGCGCCACGTGTTCGACGGGCCGATGTTGACCGGGCGTCGCACGACTCGAAGGGCGCCCGCGCGAGCGAAGCGCGCCGTCACCTCCGGTGTCGTGTCTTCGCTGCCGTTGTCCACCACGACCACGTCGACGGCTGCCCGGTCGTCCGCTGCCAGCGCGGCCCACTGCGCGGTCAGCTCGCCGAGCGCCTCTTCCAGGAATCGCGCGCGGTTGAAGGTCGGGACGACGATCGACAGCAGCGGCGGGGTGGGTGTCATGAGCGTTCCACCTTCACGTCCAGGAGCCGCCTCACCCGCACGGCATTGGCAAGGGTCCCGGGGAGTACGACCAGCACCGTTCCCCAGACGATCCCCGAGGGACCGTGACGCTGTCCCAGCCAGGCGCAGACCGGCCAGGTGAGCACCGCCGCGCCGGCTGCGAAGGCCGCCTGCTGTCCCACCAGCCCGGTCCCGTTGAGCACCACCGACAAGCAGTTCGTGAGCGCGTAGACACCGAACCACGCGACGAGCGCGAGGACCAGCGGTCCGTCGGTGACGGTCCGCCCGAGCCAGAGCCGCAGCAACGGTTCTGCGGTCACCAGAAGAAGCCCGCCGCCTACGATCACGAGGAGGACGGTCGCTGCCAGCGAGCGTCGCGTCGCCCGCGCTATCCACTCCCACTCACCTCGCTCGGCCGCTGCCGCATAGGCCGACCACAGGGGGGTGAGCACGGTGAAGTGCAGGGTGATGAGGAACAGGAACAGCCGCTGAGTCGCCCCCAGCTCGCCGGCCTCGGTGACACCGAGAACGTGCGCGGCGACCAGCGGGTTGAGGGAGAAGACGACGATCGAGGCCGCCGCGAGCAGCCAGAAGCCGGACCCCTCGCGGACGAGGCTCCGCAACTCGGACCGTGACGTCCGGCCGCGGAGCTGCCGCCACCGCCAACCCCGGCTGCGCACGAACAGCAGCAGGACGATGAACAGGGACCCGTCGAGCACGAGGAAGTACCCGCCCGCAAGCGCCAGCAGTCCGGAACCCGCGCACACCAACGTGGCGAGCAGCAGAGCAAGGGCCTGCGCGCCCTCGGCGAGTCCCTTGGCGCTGGACTGGTGGTAGGCGACGAAACCGGCCGACCCGAGCCCGAGCGGCACCCCGAGGAGGTAGGCGCAGAGCACCACGACCACAAGGGTCCGGGCGTCGTCGTCGCCCCCCTGGGCACCCACCAGCTGGCCCCAGGGCACCGTTGCGGACGTCACGACGACGAGCCCTGCGAGCAGCAGCGCCAGGACACCCATGACCCGCAGCACAGTCCCGAAGAGCTGCCGCTCCGCCTCGTGGTCGCGCTCGTCGAGGCTTGCCAGGCGGGAGAGCCTGTTGCGCATGGCCTGCGTCAGCCCGCCGTCGACGACCCCGCCGAGGACCGCCAAGGTGCTGACGACGACCCACAGCCCGAAGTCCTCCTCGGGCAGTGCGCGCGAGATCACCCCGAGCCCCACGACGCCGCCGACGAGGGACACGCCGCGCGCTGCCAGCAGCGCCAGCGAACCGAGTGCGAGACCTCTCCCCGTCGGTGTCAGCGCACCGTGTGCCGTCGAGGCGGTGACGGGTCGGCTCACGCTCGAGTCTTGCACGGGGCCGGGCGCCGCTCCCGCCTCCCCTAGGCTCGACGGACGAGTCGGCTGCCCCCTCGACGGCGGCCAGAGACTGGCAGGAGACCGAGTTCCGTGAAGCACGCCGACCCCGTGAAGTACGCCGATGTGCTCGCCGACTGGCTCGTCGAGCTGGGTTACACCCACTGCTTCTTCCTGGCCGGTGGCAACAGCATGCACATGCTCGACTCCTGTCGGACTCGCTTCACCTGCGTGGCGACCGTGCACGAGGTGGCCGCCGGTGTGGCGGTCGAGTACTTCAACGAGTCCGCCGAGCGGGGGCGCGCGTTCGCCCTCGTCACAGCCGGGCCGGGCCTGACCAACATCGTGACCGCGGTAGCGGGCGCCTTCGCGGAGAGCCGGGAGCTCCTCGTGCTGGGCGGGCAGGTCAAGAGCTCGGACCTCGCCACCGACGGCCTGCGCCAGCGCGGGATCCAGGAGATCGACGGCGTCAGCATTCTTGCCCCGATCACGGTCCGCAGCGAGCGCGTCGAGCGCCCCGTGTCGCGCCGGGTCTTCGAGGAGATCGTGCTGGCCGGCACCGGGCCGCGTCCGGGCCCGGTCTTCATCGAGCTCTGCCTCGACGCGCAGGGCGCGCCAGTGCGGCCCGCCGATCTCGACGACGGTCGCGCCGACCGGCCTGCACGCGCCACGCCCAGCGACGCGCAGGTGCAGGAGGTGCAGCGGCTGCTCGACGCCGCCGAACGGCCGGTCGTGCTCCTCGGCGGTGGCGTGTCGCGGGCTGCCGCGGCCGAGTGCGTACCCCGTCTGGTCGAACGCGGTGTGCCGCTCATGACGACCTACAACGGTGCGGACCGCGTCGACGCCGACGCGCGCACCTACCTCGGACGACCCAACACCTGGGGTATGCGCTCAGCCAACGTGCTGCTGCAGCAGTCCGACCTCGTGGTGGCACTCGGGACGCGCCTCGGGCTGCAGCAGACCGGCTTCAACTGGCAGGGCTTCGCTCCGCTCGCGACGGTCGTCCAGGTCGACATCGACCCACTGGAGCTGAGCAAAGGCCACCCGCGGGTCGACCTCGGCATCGAGGCCGACGCTGACGCGGTACTGCGCGGACTCGTGTCGGGCGACCCGCTGGACACCGACGGCTGGCTCGCCTTCGCCGACGACGTACGCAAGCGCCTGCCGCTGTCCGAGGAGGGCAACAAGCACGCTGACGGCTTCATCGACCCCTACGACTTCTACCTGGACCTGTCGTCGCTCGCGCTGCCTTCCGACGCCGTGGTCCCCTGCTCCAGTGGTGGGGCCTTCACCGTCTTCTACCAGTCGTTCCTGCAGCGCGCTGGCCAGGTGATCATCAGCGACAAGTCCCTGGCGAGCATGGGTTACGGCCTCTCCGGTGCGATCGGCGTCGCCATTGCCCACCCGGGACGTCGGGTGATCCACACCGAGGGTGACGGCGGCTTCGCGCAGAACCTCCAGGAGCTCGGGACCGTCGCGGTCAACGGCCTGGCGGTGAAGACCTTCGTGCTGTCCAACCAGGGCTACGCCTCGATCCGCATGACGCAACGCAACTACTTCGGCGGCTCCTACCTCGGGTGTGACACCGCCACGGGACTGGGCTTCCCCGACTGGCAGGCGCTCGCGTCGTCGTTCGGCATCCCGAGCTACGTGCTCCCGGTCGACTGGACGACCGATCCCGGCTTCCTGGAGCTCTTCGACGCCCCCGGGCCGGCGCTGTTCGTCGTGCCGGTCGACCCGGAGCAGACCTACTTCCCGAAGATCACCAGCCGGGTGACCGCGGAGGGGAGCATGGAGTCCAACCCGCTGCACCTGTACTCGCCGGAGCTCCCTGACGACGTTCACCGGGCGGTCCTGCCGCACCTGCCCGCGTGACGGGCCCACGCTGGACGGCCGTCGGTTTCGATCTCGACGGCACGCTGGTCGACTCCCGGCCGGGCATCGAGTGGGCGGCGCGCGAAGCAGCGCTCGTCGCCGCCCCGGGCCACGACCTGGTCGGGTTCGCCGACCACATCGGCGCGCGGGTCCCCGCACTGTTCGAACGCTGCCTCCCGCAGGCAGGCCCCGAGGTCGTCGTCGAGGTGGGTCGGGCCTTCCGGCGGCTGTACGACGACGAGGGCTGGCGCCGCTGCACGGTCTACCCCGGGGTGGTCGACCTCCTCGATGCCCTGGTCGCCGCCGGGACGACCTGCCACGTCGTCACCAACAAGCCGTCCACGCCGACAGCGGCAATCCTCGCGCTGCACGGCCTCGACCGGTGGGTGTCGTCCGCGGTGAGCCCCGACTCGCCGCCCACGCACCCGGACAAGGACGCCGCGCTGGCCTGGCTCGTCGGCCAGCGAGCCTGGGTGCCGGCCGAAGTGCTCTTCGTCGGCGACACCGTCGAGGACCTCGAGGCTGCGACGCACTCGGGCACGTCGTTCATCGGCGCGGCCTACGGCTACGGCGGAGCAGGCCTTCGCCAAGTCCCAGGTGCCTTGCTCTGCGGTGACAGCACCCAGCTCGCGGCGCTCGTCTTCGGGGAGGCCTCACCAACTGGGGCAGACACGGCTAACCTGTCCGGGTGAACTCCACCGAGCGCAAGATGCGTGACATCCTCATCAAGGGCCGTGAGAAGTACGGCTGGCTCTCCGTCAAGGCCGAGTTCGAGGCCGAGGGCACCCGCATGGACGAGCTCCTGCGGCTCGTCGAGATCGCGCACTCGGCCGACATGGGCCTCGCGGTCAAGATCGGCGGTTGCGAGGCACTGCGCGACCTGTTCGAGGCCAAGCAGATCGGCGTCAACTACATCATCGCACCGATGGTCGAGACCCCCTTCGCCCTGTCGAAGTACATCGCGGCGAAGAACAAGGCGTACTCGGTCGACGAGGCAATCGACACCCAGTTCCTGTTCAACGTCGAAACGATCACGGGCTACGAGAACCGTGAGGCGATGGTCGAGCTCGCTCGCCGCCCGGGCGCGGCTGGCGTGGCCGGCATCGTCTTCGGGCGCAGCGACTTCGCGGGATCGCTCGGTCTCGACAGCGACGGCATCAACGACCCGCGCGTCACCGAGCACGTCCTCGGTATTGCCGAGCTGTGTGCGGACAACGGTCTTGACCTCGTGGTCGGCGGCGGTGTGTCGGTGGACTCGATCCCCGCCCTGCGCGAGATCGCGAAGGTCAAGCTGACCCGCTTTGAGACTCGCAAGGTCATCTTCTCCGCGGACGCCTTGGGCGTGGCGCAGGTCGAGGACGGCTTCCTCGAGGCCATCCAGTTCGAGCTGCTCTGGCTGACCAACAAGCGCGACTACTACAGCGCGCTGCAGCGCGAGGACCACAAGCGCGTGTCGGCCCTCGAGGGTCGCTGGGGCGGGCTCCTCCCGCCGTCGCTTCGCGAGTAGTGGTCCGCTACGCCGTCACAGGTGCGACGGGCTGGCTCGGGAGGGCTGCCGCCGCACTCCTGCGGGAGCGCGGCGACGACGTCGTCTGCTTCGGTTCGCGCGCCCGTGAGGGCGTGCTCGCACTCGAAGATCTGCCGGACGTGCCACACGACGTCCTCTTGCACTATGCCTATGTGACGCGCGATCACCTCGCCGACGGCTCCTGGGAACGCTACGTCGCGGCCAACGTCGCCATCACCGACATCGTGCTGCAGTCCGTGGCCCGCCACCAGCCGGCGCTGTTCTACGCCAGTACGGGAGCTGCCGAGCAGCCCGGCGGGATGCGCGACAACCCGTATGCGGCACTCAAGCGCCTCGACGAGCACGTCTTGCGTGATGCGTCAGGCGGACGGTGTGCCGTCGCACGGGTCTACAACGTCGGTGGGCCCTATGCGACCAAGCCCGAGGTGTTCCTGCTCACCGACCTCGTGCAGCAGGGGCTCAGCGGACAGCCGTTGCAGCTGCGGAGCAACCGTCGGGTGATCCGCAGCTACGTCGACGTGACCGACCTCGCTGCCTGGGCCGTGGCCGCAGCCGGCACCGACGTCTGCGTGGGCACGGCAGGGACCGAGGAGGTCGAAGCCGCTGATGTCGCCGAGGCAGTCCACTCGTGCCTGGGACTGACCTCACCGATCGTGCGGCCCCAGCTCGACCCGACGCTGCCCGACGACCGCTACGCCGCCGACCCGGAGCCGTGGCTACGCTCGTGCGCGGCGCTCGGCGTGGAGCCGAGGGACCTGCGGGCGCAGGTCGAGCGCACCGCTGCCTACGCGCGTGAGGCCGTCGCGACCGCTGTCTGAGACAATTATCCCCGACCGGCCGATCAGCGACTCTGAACAGGAACCTCCATTGACCCGCGCCGCCGAGCTCCGTGAGCAGATCCTCCAGCTGACCCGGGAGTATCACAGCGAAGCCTTCCCCGAGCGCACCTTCGTGCCGGGGGAGTCCCCCGTCCCCGTCTCGGGCAAGGTCTTCGACGGCGACGAGATGAGCTACCTCGTCGACTCGGGCCTCGACTTCTGGCTCACCGCAGGCCGCTTCTCCACCGCTTTCGAGAAGGTCTTCACCGACTACCTCGGCGTGCGCGACACCTTCATCGTCAACTCGGGCTCCTCGGCCAACCTCGTGGCCCTGTCGGCCCTGACCTCGCCGCAGCTCGGTGACCGCCGGCTCAAGCCGGGCGACGAGGTGATCACGGTCGCGGCCGGCTTCCCGACCACGGTCAACCCGATCATCCAGAACCGCCTCGTGCCGGTGTTCCTCGACATCGAGCTCGGCACCTACGACGTGCAGTCCGAGCGCCTTGCCGATGCCATCTCGCCCAAGACGAAGGCCATCATGATGGCCCACACGCTCGGTAACCCGTTCGACGTCGCGGCCGTCACCAAGCTCGCCAAGGAGCACGGCCTGTGGGTCGTCGAGGACAACTGCGACGCCCTCGGTGCCCGCTACAAGGGCAAGCTCACCGGGACCTTCGGTGACCTGTCGACGGTGAGCTTCTACCCTGCCCACCACATCACCATGGGCGAGGGCGGCGCGGTCATGATCAAGCGCGCCAAGCTCAAGCGGCTGGTCGAGAGTTTCCGTGACTGGGGTCGCGACTGCTGGTGCGAGACCGGGTGCGACGACACCTGCGGCAAGCGCTTCCAGTGGCAGCTGGGCACGCTGCCCTTCGGCTACGACCACAAGTACACCTACAGCCACATCGGCTACAACCTCAAGGCCAGCGACATGCAGGCTGCCGTGGGCCTCGCGCAGATGCCCAAGCTCGAGGGCTTCGTCAAGGCACGCAACCGCAACTGGCAGACGCTGCATGATGGGCTCGAGGACCTCGACTGCCTCATCATGCCGAGGGCCACCCCCCACAGCGAGCCGAGCTGGTTCGGCTTCGCCATCACCATCCAGCCGGGCAGCCACTTCTCGCGCCACGACATGGTGCAGTACCTCGACGCGAAGAAGATCGGTACCCGCCAGCTCTTCGGCGGCAACCTGCTGCGGCAGCCGGCCTACGCGAACATCGAGTGCCGGGTCGTCGGCGACATGACCAATGCCGACATCGTCACCGACCAGACCTTCTGGGTCGGTGTCTACCCGGGGCTCACCGACGAGATGCTCGACTACGTCGTGCAGTGCATCCGCGCGTTCGTGGCGGACCCCGCGCTCGCGACCGCCTCCCTGGGCTGATGTGACCCAGGGTCCGGAGCACGGGTACGCCGTCGTTCGTTCCGAGCGGGTCTTCGACGGGCGGGTCCTGCGTGTGAGGTCCGACCAGGTGGCGATGCCGGGCGGTGTGACGTCGCAGCGCGATGTCGTCGAGCTGCCCGGGGCAGTGGCGATCGTCGCGCTCGATACCGACGATCGCGTGCTCTTGGTCCGGCAGTACCGTCACCCGGTGGGCCGCCGGCTCTGGGAGATCCCGGCCGGCCTGCTCGATAGCACGACCGAGTCGGCCCTCGAGGCGGGCCAGCGCGAGCTGCTCGAGGAAGGCGGCTACACGGCCGGCAGCTGGCATGCCCTCACCGACCTGCTCACCAGCCCTGGCATGGCCGACGAGACCGTCCGCGTGCTGCTCGCCCGAGACCTGGTGGACGTCCCCGTCGCCGAGCGCCCACGGCTCGTCCACGAGGAGCAAGAGCTCGAAACGGGGTGGCTGCCGCTCGACGAGGCCGTCAGTCAGGTGCTGGCGGGTGCCATCGAGAACTCCATCACTGTGGCTGGGCTGCTCGCCGCGCACGCCGTCCGCGCGGGTGGTGGTGCCGCGCTGCGCCCCCACGACGCTCCCTGGGGTGCCCGCAAGGCGGTGTGATCGACGCTGCGCCAGCGTCGTCCGGTGAGCAGGATCGAGCGTTACAGTGGCGAACCACGGTCGGCGGCCCAGTCCGACCTGTGTCAACGAGGAGGGGCGCTGAGCACGGTCGACGTCACCGCGTGCCGCTTCGCCGGTGTCGAGGTGCAGCTCGTTGACCGCGGCAGAGCAGTCGATGTCCTGTCGGAGCGCGCGAGGGCGCGTGACGGCGTGGCTGTCCACCTCTGCAACGCCTACACGTTGACCCTCGCGAGCAAGGACACCGACTACGTCGCAGCGCTGCAGCACCGGGCCTACAACCTGCCTGACGGGGTCCCGGTCGGCTGGTTCGGCTACTGGCAGACCAAGTTGCCCAACCCCGGCCCTGTCCGCGGCCCGAGCCTGATGCGTCAGATGCTCTTGCAGCCAGGCCTGCGTCACTTCTTCCTTGGTGGTGACGATGTGGTGCTCCCTCGTCTGGAGGCGGCGGCGCGTGCGCTGAACCCCGAAGTGCACATCGTCGGCTCGCTCGCGCCGCCGTTTGCGGCGCTCGACAAGGATCGGCTCGCTGCCTGGGGGCAGCAGATCCGCGATAGCGGAGCCGATGTCGTCTGGGTCGGTTTGGGCACCCCTAAGCAGGACTACGCGATCGCGCATCTTGTGGACCACGTCGATGCCGTCCTGATCGGCGTAGGCGCGGCGTTCGACTTCCTCGCCGGCCTCAAGCGCGAGGCGCCTGAGCGGCTTCGCGGCACGGGGTTCGAATGGGTTCATCGCCTCGCGAGCGAGCCCCGCCGCCTCTGGCGGCGCTACCTCATCGGCAACGCCCAGTTCCTCGGCTTTGCCGTGCGCGAGTTGCGGGCCGGCGCAGATCGCGGGGCGTGAGTCGGAGCTGCGAATAGGGCTCTATGTAAGGCGTTTGTCGACCGCACGCCGTCTTCCAGTGCGCTCGTGGCCTTCTAGCCGACCGCCTCGGCCAGGTCGTCGACGTGCAGGAGCTCACGCCGCGGCGAACCCGTCCCCCGCGGGTCACGGCGCTGCGGACCAGGCCGCGATGGCGGGCGACCTAGATGCGGGCGTCGCCGCCCGGCGGGCGCGCTGTCACAGGGGTCAGCCGAGGTCGGCCGTGCGTCGCAGGTAGGCGACGTCGTGCTCGACCATCTCCCGCACGATGGCGTCGAAGTCCCGGGTGGGTGTCCACCCGAGGACCTCGCGCGCCTTCGTCGGGTCCCCGGTGAGCACGCTGACGTCGGCGGGGCGGAGCAGCGAGGGGTCCTGCCGGACATGGGGAGTCCAGTCGTCCACCCCGATGCAGGCGAACGCGCAGGAGAGGAGCTCGCGCAGGCTGTGGGTGGTGCCTGTCGCGATGACGTAGTCGCCGGGCTCGTCGTGCTGCAGCATCCGCCACATCGCGTCGACGTAGTCCGCGGCGTGCCCCCAGTCGCGTCGCACGTCGAGGTTGCCGAGCGTGAGGTGGTCGGCCTGGCCGAGCGAGATCGCCGCGACGCCGAGCGAGATCTTGCGCGTGACGAAGTTCGGACGCCGCCGCGGGCTCTCGTGGTTGTAGAGGATGCCGCACGCGGTGAAGGCGCCATAGCTCTCGCGGTAGTTGACGGCGGTGTGGTGGGCGAAGGCCTTGGCGGTGCCGTAGGGCGAGCGCGGGTGGAAGGCCGTCATCTCGGTCTGCGGCGTCTCGCGAGCGAGGCCGAACATCTCCGAGCTGGAGGCCTGGTAGACGCGCACGCGAGCCATCTCGCCGCTGGTGTGGACCCGCAGGGCGTCGAGGAGCCGGAGCACCCCGAGCCCGCTGACGTCACCAGCCAGCTCGGCCTGCTCCCAGGAGCGCCCCACCTCCGAGAAGGCCGCGAGGTTGTAGACCTCGTCAGGCTGCACGGCGTCGAGGACGCCGATCAAGCTGCGGGTGTCGCACAAGTTGCCCTCAAGCAGGCGAACGCCGGGCACGAGGTGCCGCACCACGTCGTTCTCGGGCGCGTACGTCCTGCGGACGAGCCCGCTCACCTCGTAGCCGCGGGCCGCGAGCAGTTCTGCGAGGTAGGTGCCGTCCTGGCCTGAGATCCCCGTGATCAGTGCCCGCGTCACACGCCCCACCCTAGTTCGCAGAGGCGGCGATCCGGACCGCGCACAGGGAGCGTGCTCAGCCTGATGCCAAGGTGTCCAGGTGCTCCTGGATCCGGTCGGTCAGCACCTTCGACCCGACTGCGCTCGGACGCACGAGGTCGTCGTCCAGGAAGACGCGCAGGGACGCCCGGGGGTCACTCGCGACGCCGGAGAACCAGCGCTCGTCCGTCGGGCTCACATAGGTGAGGCCGGCCGCGGCAGCCTCTGCGGCGAGGAGGTCGTCCACAGCAGCGGCCTGTCGGGAGGCCGTCCCGGGCCAGAAGGGCCCGATGACGAGCGTCGGCTGGCTCGTGAGCTCGGCGAAGGCGTCGCGGGCCGCATCGCGCAGCGCCTGGTCGCCGACGAAGTCCCGGGCGTCGTTGAGCCCGACCGCCAGGATCACCAGGTCAGGGCGGCGGGCTGCGGCAGCGGCGGCCCGGGCCGCCAGGCCGGGAGCACCGGAGGCGCCGAGGGCGACGTAGCCCGAGCCGTCCACGGCGTCGGTCGTGATCTGCCAGCCGGTCCGGTTGGCCAGCTGGAGCGGGAAACCGTGCCCCGTGACCGCGGCGACGTCGTCCCCGATCACGACGACCTCGTCGATCACCGTCTCGGCCAGGGGCGGGGGTGACGCGACGCTGGACGCCGCCAGGGTCGCACCCTGGGGCGTCGGGGGTATCCGAGTTGCCACGTGGATGCAGAGACCGACTGTGGCGATCCCTGCGAGGACCAGGGCGACATCACGCAGTCTCAGGTGCACACCGGGAGTCTGCCGGATGCAGGCCCGCAAACGTCGCAGCCACACGCGGGCCGCAGCGGTCGGCTATGTCCGCCGAAGGTGCGTCGCCGAGCTGCGACGAGGGGCCGGCGCGGTGCGAGCCGACCACGCCAGTGCTCCGGCGAGCAGTGCGGAGGGCAGCGCGAGCAGGTCGGCCAGGGTCAGTCCGTTGCCGGGAAAGGGCTCGGCGAGGATCTGCCCCTCGAAGCTCCGGTTCATCACCAGCCAGGTCAACGCCGTGACGAGCACCTGGGCCGCGACGACGAGCCGCTCTGGGCGCCGCAGCGGCACGAGCACCAGCAGGACAGCGCCAGCCATCAGCACGCCGCACATCAGCCCGAAGGCGAGGATGCCGGCGCGATCGGAGGCCAGCGTGTTCAGCGCCGCAGCGTCCCGTCAGCGACGTGCTCGAGGAACCAGGCGTACGTCGACCGCACGCCGTCCTCGAGCTCGATCGAGGCCTTCCAGCCCAGTGTCTCGAGCCGGCTGACGTCGAGCAGCTTGCGGGGGGTGCCGTCGGGCTTGGAGGTGTCCCAGGCCAGCTCACCGCTGTAGCCCACGACCCGCTGCACCAGCTCGGCCAGCTCCTTGATCGTCACGTCGACCCCGGTGCCGACGTTGATCGTCTGCGGGTCGTCGTAGTGCTCCATGAGGAACACCACCGCCTCCGCGAGGTCGTCGACGTGGAGGAACTCGCGCCGCGGCGAGCCGGTGCCCCAGAGCGTGACCGAGGGGGCGCCCGACTCCTTCGCCTCGTGCATGCGGCGGATCATCGCGGGCAGGACGTGCGACTTCTCCAGGTCGAAGTTGTCGCCGGGTCCGTAGAGGTTGGTCGGCATGGCGCTGATCCAGGGTCGCCCGTGCTGCCGCCGTATCGACTGCACCTGCATGATGCCGGCGATCTTGGCGATCGCGTAGGCGTCGTTCGTCGGCTCGAGCGCCCCTGTCAGCAGCGAGTCCTCGTGGATCGGCTGCGGCGCGAGCTTGGGGTAGATGCAGCTCGACCCCAAGAAGACAAGATCCTGTACGCCGGAGGCGTGCGCCGCGTCCATGACGTTGAGCTGGATCCGCAGGTTGTCCGACAGGAAGTCGGCCGGCGCCGTGGAGTTGGCCAGGATCCCGCCGACCTTCGCCGCGGCGAGCACGACGTGGGTGGGCCGGACCTCGCCAAAGAACGACTCGACGCAGGCCCGGTCACGCAGGTCGAGCTCCGCGCTCGTCCGTCCGATGACCTCGTGGCCACGCTCCTGCAACAGCCTCGCAACGGCGCCGCCGACAAGCCCTCGGTGGCCGGCGACGTAGATGCGGGCCTGCTCATCGAGGGGAGTCGCGGTCACGCCGACAGTCTAGGTGGGTCGTGCGGCGCGTCGGACTACTCGAAGCGACGTGGCTCGTCGGTGGAAGGCGGCGGCTCCGCCGGGGCCGGGAGCGCGAACGTCGCCGGCCACGAGAACGACGGTGCGGTGGGAGGCTCGACGATCGTGGTGCCGGAGTGCGGGAGGACGGTCTCGGTGGCGACTCGCGCTTGGGGGCTCGGCGGCACGGGAGCCGGCTCCGGCAACGGTCGGGCTGGCACAGCACGAGTCGAAGGAGTGTCCTTCGCGGTGGTCGCGGATGCGTAGCCGTAGCCGTAGTAGCCGTAGCGGTAGGCCCCAGGACCGCTGGTCGGCACCATGTTGAGGACCACGCCGTAGAGGTGCGCATCCACGGCCTGCAGGATCTCGACGGCCCGCCTCGCCTGCTCCTTGGTCGTCTTGCCTGCGCGGATGACGAGGATGCAGCCGCTGGTGAGGGTCGCGACGACGGCGGCGTCGGTGACCGGCAGCAGCGGCGGCGCGTCGATCAGCACCAGGTCGGACTGCGCCTCGAGGCGTGTGACCAGGTCCCGCATGTGAGCGGATCCCAGCAGCTCGCTCGGGTTGGGCGGCGTCGGGCCGCTGGCGAGGACCCTGAGGCTGCCGGTGGCCCCCCACGGCTGCAGCACGTCATCGAGCTCGGCGCGGCCCACGAGCACGTCAGTCAGCCCCACTGCCCCCTCCATGCCGAGGTAGGAGGCCAGCCGCGGCCGACGCAAGTCAGCCTCGACGAGGATGACGCGCAGCCCCGCCTGCGCCAGCGCGATGGCCAGGTTGCAGGCGGTCGTGGACTTGCCTTCCTGCGGTAGCGAGCTCGTGACGACGATCGACGTGGCGGGCCGGTCCACGTCGACGAACTGCAGGTTGGTCCGCAGCTGCCGGAACGCCTCGGCGCGGGTCGACTGCGGGTCCACGTGCACGATGAGTGGCCGCTTGGACGCCTCTGGGTCGAAGCCGATGAGGCCCAAGGTCGGCAGGTGGAGGGTGTCCTGCACCTCCTCGACTCCCTTGAGGCTCGTGTCCATCGCCTCACGGAGCACAGCGCCGCCTACGCCCACGGCCAGACCGACCAGCAGTCCCAGAGCCACGTTGAGCTTCGGGCGGGGGGAGACGGGTGCCTCGGGAAGGTCGGCCCGCCGGACGACGCTGACCTTCACGGGCGAGGTCGTGGATCCCGTCGGGGTCTCGAGCGTGGTGGCGACGCGGGTGAACTGCTCCGCCACCGCGTTGGCGATGCGCTGCGCGTCGCGGGGGACCTCGTCGGTGACGTTGATGTTGATCAGCACGGTGTCCAGCGGTGCACTGGCCGCGATCTGCTTGGCCAGGCTGCGCGGCGTCGTGGTGAGGCCGAGCTCACGGATGACAGCCTCGGTGACCATCGGACTATCGACGATGTCCGCGTAGGACTTCACCCGTTGCTGAGCGAACTGCCCGCCCTGATTGAGACCCGACACGGTGTCCGAGGCCCCGGAGGTCGTGCTCACGAACACCTGAGCCTTTGCCTGATACATCGGCGTCGCCCCGAAGGTCGCCACTGCGCTGGCGAACAGGGTCAACAGCGCGCAGAGCACAACCAGTCGCCAGCGCACGCGCAGGACGCGCAGGTAGTCGCGGATACTCAACTGGTTCCTTACTGCCGCGTGGGTCTCTGGTCGAACCACTCTATGGTCGACCAGTCGGCTGCCACGCCTGTTGAAGCGACCACTCTCATCATGCCCGAGCGGGACGTGAGGGGCCGACCGCGCCTCACGACTGCGACGCCGTTCGCGGCGCGACGCGACGCGGTGGATGCTTCGCAGGTGTCCAACAGTCCGTGGCGCTTAAGTCGGGTGACCCAGTTGATGAGCGCCCGCAGACCAGCGCCGCCGAGTTCTGGCAGGGCGAGACGGTCGTAGGGCCAGCGAGCCTGGGCCACTGCCTCGAACAGTTTGAAGCCGCGATCTATGACACCGCAGTTCTTGTGGAGAGTGCGGTCGTTCCTTGACCGGTCGTTCGCCGCATCGGCCTAACGGTTGTGACCTGGTCTTCTGAACGGAGATGACGAACTTGATTGCCGTGGCGCCGCAGCCCCGCCCGGTGGGTGCGGCAGCTTTGGCCTTATCGGCCTGCAGCGCATCGGGTCGGCTCCGGGCGCGCCCTGGTCCGGGCCGCGGAACGTTCGGCGCCGCCAGCAACAGAGGAAGCTCGGAGAGCGCGGACGCTTAGTGTTGGTCACCACGCCTGTGGCACGCTGAAGGCAAGCACGTCGTTCGAAGCGAGAGGCGCTCGGTGGCGATGTCAACTCCTGTTAAAGGGCACATTCCGCCGAGCGCCGCTTGCGTCGACGGGACTCTGAACAAAATGGCGCGAGTTTACCTGAAGGGACGCGATGACGGCTAAAGGCGGAGTGGTGCGAGAGCAGCGTCTCGAGGATTTTACGGGAGCGGGTTACGACAAGGGGCGCCCGGTTGCACTGCAGGCCCTTTGGTTCGCTTGCTCCAATTTGATTGTGCAGAAATGGTGGTGCCCGGCGCGGCTCCGAGTCCTCCTGTTAAGGGCCTTCGGGGCGAAGATCGGTACGGGGGTGTTTATTCGACACAGGGTGAAAGTGCTTTGGCCATGGAAGCTGGAGGTTGGGGACCACTCCTGGCTCGGCGAAGGTGTATGGATCTTGAATCTTGAACCAGTAACGCTGGGTAGGCGGGTTTGTGTTTCGCAGGAGGCCTTCCTCTGCGCAGGCTCGCACAATTGGACATCTGCCACCTTCGAGTACCGCAATGCGCCCATTACCCTTGGTGACGCCTCTTGGGTCGCCGCTCGCTCGACAGTTCTGCCGGGGGTAAGGATAGGGCCCGGGGCTGTCGTGACAGCCGGATGCACAGTGGGCAGGGACGTACCAACCAACGCCGTAGTCACCCGCCAAATGGAGAATTCAGTGCATGGACGGAAGGGGGAGAGATGAGCAAGATCCGCGCTGCCGTGTTGATCTTGACCAAGAATGAGGAGCCCGTGATCGCGCGGACCTTACAAAGCGTCGCAGACTTCGATCAGATCGTCGTGGTCGACAGCGGTAGCAAGGATCGCACCGAGGATATTGCTCGCGGGCACGGAGCTGAGGTCGTCCGCTTTGAATGGAATGGGCGATACCCGAAAAAGAAGGAGTGGGCGCTGCTTCATGCTCCCTTGCGCCACGGATGGGTGCTGTATCTCGACGCAGACGAAGTCGTGACAAAGGAGCTCTCCGAGGAAATCCGGCATCGTTTAGAGACAGCGGATTCGTTGGGCATCGCGGCGTTTGACGTAACCATAGACTACCATTTTATGGGGCGAAAACTGCGTCACGGGCACAAAGTAAGCAAGCGGGTACTAGTACGCCGTGATAAAACGCAGTGGCCTCAGGTAGATGACCTCGGCGCGGTCAACATGTGGGAGGTAGAAGGGCATTACCAACCTGTCGTAGAGGGTCGGGTCGACGCCTTAAAGGCGACGATGGCGCACGAGGATCTGGACAGCTTGTATGACTACTTCGGGAGGCACAATAGGTACAGCGATTGGGAGGCGCATCTGTTAGCTCGGCCCGGGGCAGCGGAGGAAGTTCTGCGGCATCGGTCGGTTCGGGCGCAACGCTACGCGCGCATTCCGTTCCGGCCGTTTGCCTTTTTTGTGTACGCCTATTTGCTGCGCGGGGGCTGTTTCGACGGCTCGGCCGGCTTCCACTACGCAGTCGCTCAATCCTTCTATCTATGGCAAGTTGGCGTGAAGGCAAAGGAGTTCCGTCGTGGGTAATAGGCGTGACGAGTTCGTGATCTACACCGCCGTCCTGCCTGCGTATCGGCACGCTTGCATACAGGAGTTGCGTAATCGGCTTGGCCCCAAACTCGTGCTTTTCTGTAGCAGGGAACACATAGATCCAACAGTTCGGACCGGCATTCCGGATCATTGGTACGTGGAGGTGCGGAATCGACGACTGTTCCATGGGCAAGCTTTTCTGCAGTTGGGCGGTTGGAGGACAGCGTTAGCCGCACGGGCCACCATCGTGGACCTTAATCCTCGCAGCCTTACGGCTTGGGTGCTCTTAATTGGACGCCGTGTATTGAGGCGACGTTCCTTAGTATGGGGTCACCTTGAACCGCAGGCGGGTGCCGGCTCAGGAACTGCATGGCTGCGACGCATGATGCGTCAACTTTCGCAAGGAACCGTCCTCTACGGGTATGACAGCGTTCTTCCCGCTAAGGAGGCTCTCCCGAGTCAGCCAGTTTGGGTCGCGGCTAACGCCATTTATCCAGCCGCTACCATGCGGCACGAAAAGGGCACCCTGCAGCGCCGTGACTTCCTCTATGTAGGACGTTTTGAGCCCAAAAAGAAGGTCTCGTTAGCGATTGAGGCTTTTGCGCGATCCAAGCTCGTCGAGCAAGGGTTTAATCTCATCCTTATCGGAGGAGGTTCAGATGAGCCAGCCCTTCGCGCGCAGGCAGAAACGCTCGGTTTAACAAGTAACGTGCATTTTCCTGGCTGGGTTTATGACGCTGACCGATTGCGTGCTCATTACGCTCGGACCATTTGCAGTCTTTCACCCGGCTACGCAGGCCTCGGCTTGACGCAGAGCATAGGCTTCGGCGTCCCGGTTCTCGTGGCTTTGAATGAAAGACATTCGCCGGAGATCGAACTCGTGCGGACCGGCGCTATAACGTTCTTCCCTAGCGACGACGCATCTGCCCTCTCGGAGGCGCTGTGCGCTCAGACTAGCCAGCCCACGACCGACAGGCAGCGAATAAGATGGTCGGATGCCATCGCGACCGCTTACTCGGCAGAAGTTATGTCAGAAGGTCTCGGAAAAGCTCTCTCGGGGCAGCCGCAGCAACTCGGAAGGGACGGTTGGCCCAGTGACTAGCCCGTCGGTAGGGACCCGAAGTGGCGCGCCGCGGGTCAGCCAACGACTTCTCCGAAAGGTCATGCGTTTCCTTGCTATCAATGAAAATGTTTCCGTCGGAGAAAACCTGAGGGTGGGACGCGGCGTCGTCCTTAGTTCCCCTCACGGCCTGCGAATCGGCCGGGGGGTGGCAATCGGGCCGCGGACGACAATTCAGGTGGACGGTTCGATTGGAAACTTCACCGTTATTGGAATGAATGTGCAGATCGCCGGTAGACACGATCACGCCATCGACGAAATCGGTACGCCGATCCTCGAGTCCGTATGGGTCGGCGATCGTCCGGCGCGGCCGGAGGACGCGGTCAGCATCGGCGTCGATGTTTGGATTGGTGGTCATGCCACCGTTCTGAGCGGCGTCACGATCGGGGATGGCGCGATAATTGGCGCCGCAGCGGTGGTGACGAACAACATTCCACCGTTCGCCATAGCGGTAGGATGTCCTGCCCGAGTCGTCGCGTACAGATTCGGAAGCGATGCGCAACGTGCGGAGCATCTCGCGCTCCTTAGCCGCCGTTGATTTAGGTCGGCCGTGTTGGAGCCTAGTGGAACCTGCTACCCGGAGGTAGGAGGAAGGTACTTCCAGATGCTGACTGAGATGGCAGCTGGTGAGAGTCTGTTCTGCACTGCACCGCTTCCACGCGGTTGGATCGATGGAGAACTGGAATGAGGAGGCTCCGCCGAGGCGTACGTCTTCTTTTGAGCCCGCTCTTGCTGGACCAAGTGGCTTCAAGCGGATCAAATGCGCTATTAGTTTTATTAGCGGCTCGGAGGATGGACACTGGCGATTTTGCTGTGTTCGCGACCGTCCAACTAACTATTATCACGCTCATTGGTGTCGGGCGGCTGTCGGTATACGGACCGGCGCTCAGTTCCCAACGTCACCATGGAAGATCGCGAATACCGGTCCGGTGGGTATTGCCGGTGTCGATTGCGCTCACGGCTGCGAGCGCCCCGCTCGTTGCTTGGGTCCTCACCGAGACCACGTCCCTTAGGGCATGGGAAGTGGCTTTTGTTTCTTTAGCGCCCGTCGTCGTTTATGGTCAAGATGGCTTACGATACGTTCGCATGTCCGAATCGCAAATCGGTGCTGTTTTGTTTAGCGATCTCGCTTGGCTCTGCATAACACTGCCTTTAGTGGCTGTGTTTGGTTCAAGTCTTATCAGCGCCTCCCTAGCATGGATTGCAGGGGCAGCCTTTGGATTTGTCATTCTAATTTTCAGGAGCGCTAGCGACTTGCCTGCTACCCGATTCGTCTCCTCGTGGACGCTCGGCAAGTGGGGTCTTCTAGATTCAAGCCTGGCTGCTTTCGTGGTGGCAGGACCAACATTCGTCACCAGTTTTTACGACCAGTCGCTAGTGGCGGCTTATCGTGTGACCCAATCGGCTGTATCACCTATGAACCTGATAAACGGTGTGCTGGTCATGTCCTTCGGGCTCGGCGCCTGGCAACTAGGCCTCCCCGATGCCCGCGAAAAGCTCGCCCTGGCGGTGAAGCGTGCTACATCTGCACTCGTCGCGCTAGCGGCGATGTTGGCGAGCCTCGGAGTCGGTAGTGCGCTGCTCTTTGCGCAGATGTCCCTAGGCGACTCTTGGCAACCATGGTTGATCGTCGCGGTCGCGACAATGGCCGGCGGCTGGATGTCTGCGCGGCAGGCGGCGTCCCAAGCGCTAGGCATGCAGCGAGTAGGCGCAATAACCCGGCTTGTGAGTGCCGCCTACGCATGTGCGATCATTTTGGCTGCCTCCTCCACGACGGTGGTCGGCGACCCGATTGGCATCACCCTTGCCGGGGCGACGGCGATAAGCCTCGTAGGCAGCCAAATCGCCTATCGTCGCGGGCTCGCCCAGATATAAAGCCTGCGACGGCGGCGGGTGTAGGTTACGACCTGGCGTATTCAAGACGGCGGGCACCGCGTTGTTGACTTCGAGCAGGCAACGGCACTGCGGAGGCAACGAGGCGCATGCGGCGTCTTGCGCTGGCTGCATGGGGCGCGCTGTTGCTCGCACGAGTGGTGGCTTTGGGTTCCCCGCTTACTGTCCGTAGGCTTGTAACTGCACTTCCATGACGACGCCCGCACGTAGCCGCTTCGTCAAACGTTGCTCAACCCATCCGTTCTGAGGACGGTCTGTGCAGACTTCACGACTCGCCGATGTATCAAGCAGCCGAACCGTGTCCCCGGAGCACGTTCGGGAGGAGATGCTGCGGCTGGCTGCGTTCGGGTCAGGACTGGCTGTCGCACTAGCTTTGGCCTTGCCGGGTCGCCTAGCCGTCCTGGTATGTCTGAACGCCTACGCCATCGCGGCCACGTATGCGCGAGGCGGACGCTCTCTCCTCACTCCATCACTCCTTTTCTCTTTGACCCTGACGCTGTTCGGCTTCTCTGGCTTTGCCGCCACGGAATACTTGGCCAGAACGCACCACATGCCCAGTTACCTTGCCGCGTTCGGAGGATTGGAACGCAATGGCGCGCTGGGTGCCTTTCAACTGGCATCGCTGGCCTCGCTCGTCGGCGCAGCTATCACTCGTGGACGAGGGGTCCGGCAGGTTTCCGTAGGAGACCTCCGATCCGTCGTTGAAGCTTTGCGTCGCTCGACTGGGGCGCTGGCGTTCGGTGTGGTCACTCTGGCCTTCAACGTGAGCCTTCGGCCGTTCGATCAGTTGCTGGCACGCGATGACTACTTGATACCAACCCCCTTTGGCGGTGTTCTTACATATCTGATGATTCCAGCGGCGGCTCTTCTTGGACTTGCGCTGCGTTCGTCCAGGTGGCCCGGTCGTCTGGCCTCGCTAGGCTTGTTCTTCGGTCTTGAATTATTTTCATTCGCCCTGTCAAGTCGTATGATGTCGCTTGTAGCGCTTATGTACTTCGTTGGGCTGGCGTTGGGGTCCCGACGGGCGAGGCCATTCCTCTTGCTAGCGGGAGTGGGCACGGCGCTGATTCTCGTACCCATACCGCTTCATATGCGAGGCTTGGCCGTGCAGGGCTTATTGCCAAACATAGAAGCGTTGCCGAGCGTGACCTTTTTTGCGTACGACATCTACCTGACGACCTTGGCCAACTTTCTATCCGGCTTTAATGTGGTAGCGCTCACAATTTATAGCGCCGGTCACATTGACTGGTCTGCTTTCTGGTTCTCGGTCGGGCCCTTGCCTGGGTCGCTTCTAGCATCCCCCGCGGGCGCGTCGCTGCGACTTTCTTCATCTGTTCCCTACGCTGGTCTCGGCGAAGTGGCCAATCACGGAGCGTGGTTCACGGCCGTTTTTTTCCTGTTCGCCGGTGGCATATTTGGACTAGCTGAATCCGCCACTGCACGGCTTTTAAAGGCCGGGCGGTACGTATATATATCGGTGGCCCCCACGGGCGTGGCTTTCTTAGCGGCGATATTGTTTGCCCAGTACAATCTCCGTACTGCCTGCAGAATGCTGTACGTGACTGTTCTGTTATACGTAATTATGAGCGCTATCGCGCGGCGGTCACCCCGTACAACGGCACGGTTGGTAGGGCCCCCGCCAAGTTTGGTTAGTACACCGCGCCACTCTCGGGCGCGGCTATTTCCTTAAGGAACGCGTCGGAGCGTGCTGAGGGCTCGTGAGGAGGTTCGGTCGCGGTTCGTCACTGGCGAGAGCCTCAGGTAGCAGCGGCCAGACGCCAGCTGGGACTGGAGAAGGACCGTTCCGGCGCCGCGCCGTTCGTGGTCTGAGGCCCCGACTTGCGGGCGGGAAGAGGGGGCTGCGGTTGCCTGGAGCATCCACCTGGCCAGCTGTCTTCGGGTCGCAACGCGCTAGATTTGAAGGATGAAGAAGCGAGCGCTCATCACCGGCATTACAGGGCAAGACGGGAGCTACCTGACTGATTTGCTGCTGCGTAAAGGCTACGAGGTCCACGGGCTGATCCGACGTGCGTCGACCTTCAACACCGATCGCATCGATGAGTACTACCAGGACCCGCACGACCCGGAGCGCAAGCTGGTCCTGCACCACGGCGACCTGTCGGACGGCACCGGCCTCGTCAACCTGCTTGCAATGATCAAGCCGGACGAGGTGTACCACCTCGGAGCGCAGAGCCACGTCAAGGTGAGCTTCGAGATGCCGGAGTACACCGGCGACATCACGGGCCTCGGGACGATGCGCCTGCTGGAAGCCCTGCGCGCCGCCCACGTGAACACGCGCTTCTACCAGGCCTCGAGCAGCGAGCTCTACGGCTCGACGCCGCCGCCGCAAAATGAGGAGACGCCGTTCCACCCGCGCTCGCCGTACTCCGTCGCCAAGCTCTACGGCTACTGGGCGACCGTGAACTACCGCGAGGCGTATGGGATGTACGCCTGCAACGGGATCCTGTTCAACCACGAGTCCGAGCGGCGCGGCGAGACCTTCGTGACGCGCAAGATCACGCGCGCGGTTGCGCGGATCGCCGCGGGTCTGCAGGACAAGGTGTGGCTCGGCAACCTCGACTCCGTGCGGGACTGGGGCTATGCGCCTGAGTATGTCGAGGGCATGTGGCGCATGCTGCAGGCCGATGAGGCGACCGACTACGTGCTCGCGACCGGACACGCCATGACGGTGCGCGACTTCTGCCAAGCCGCCTTCGCGCGCGTCAACCTCGACTGGGAGAAGCACGTCGCCTACGACGCCCGTTACGAGCGGCCATCCGAGGTCGACGCCCTCATCGGCGACGCCAGCAAGGCTGAGCGCGTGCTCGGCTGGAAGGCGCAGACCTTCGGTGCCGACCTGGTGAACCGGATGGTGGACGGCGACGTCAAGAAGCTCGAGGACGAGCTCGCCGGCCGCAACGTGCGCATCGACCGCTAGCAGCGGCCTCTCACCTCAGCGTGACATGTTTGTGATTCAGCTCACGCGCCGCCACGGTCACTCACGGTGTGCGACACTCTCTCAAACCTCTCTCCGCACACTTTCTCGACCGAAGGAGTTCCTATGTCCGTCTCCCGTGTGGGATCTGCGGCTGCAGCCGTGACCCTGGGCGGCTTGGCGGTCTTCGGACTCCAGGCGCCCGCCTTCGCGACGCACAACTGCCCCAACCCGGCTGGGCACTACCCGCCTGGCCAGTGCCCGCCCAAGACCTCCGTCGAAGACCCCACTCCCGTACCCGGCCAGAAGTACAAGGTGCACGGCGAGGGCTTCAAGCCCGGTTCGCAGGTCGAGGTCTACGCGGAGTCGACGCCGATCCTCCTCGGGACGTTCACCGCTGACAGCATCGGTGTCATCGACGCGGAGGTCACCATCCCGCTCGGCCTGAGCGTGGGTGCGCACAGCATCGTCCTGACCGGTGTGTCGCCCACTGGCGCACCGCTCAGGATCAGCACGCCGATCACGGTCACCGCAGCCAACGTGGCCATCGCGCGCGGTGGCACGGGTGCGCCTGGTGGCGGGCTCGGCCTGCCGGCGACCGGCAACGAGATCGCGCTGGTGAGCGTCACCGGTCTGGCGCTCGTCGGCGTCGGCGCCGGCGCTGTCATCGCGGGTCGTCGCCGTCGGATGACCGACTCACCTGCCTAGCTCTCACATCTTGAGGTGAAGGCCTCCGCACCGCCACATCGGCGGAGCGGAGGCCTTCGTCGTGAACCGCTTCAGCAGGTCGGCCCAGACGTCGTCGCCTCGAGGCTTCTGGCCAGGGGCTGCTCGGGCAGTCGTGGCGGGCCCCCGACCACGGGCTCGTCCAGGTGGAGCGTGAGGGTGCGCGTCGTGCCGCGCGGTAGGTCGAGGTCGAGGTACCAGAGCGGCAGGCCGGACTCCGTCGCAGGTGTGAGGAAGGGTCCGCCCGGCCCGGTCGGCAGGAGTGACACCGGTTCGCCGTCCAGGGTGGCTGTGTCGAGCAGGGCGCCCTGGGTGCCGTAGACCGACAGGACGACCGACGCGTCGTAGCTCTGCCTCTCCACGTGGCCGTCGTAGTCGATGGTCAGGTACGGCGGGAGTCCGGTTGCCGGTGCGCTGTTGCGCAGCCGCACCTCGATGGTGCTGGCCCGCCGCTCTCCGTCGCAGGACCCGACCGTGTAGCGCACGTGCCGGTCCAGGAAGTAGTCGAGCTTGCCGGCCGAGGAGTTGTAGACCACCGGGTAGGCGACGGGCGCGGGTCCCCGTGGAAGCCCCCCATCGATCCCGGCCTCTCTCAGCTCGGGGCCCAGCGCCGGATCCTCGCTCGCCATCCGGAGGTGGCCGCTGCTCACCGCCTTGGCCAGCCCGCGCACGAGGTTGGCGGAGCTCCCGCCCCCCCGGGTGAGCCGTGACGTGACGGCCTGCGACACCGCCGCCAGCTTGTCCTTTCGCGCGCGGCGCTCCGCGAGGGTGACGAACTCGCGGTACTGGCCGACTGCGAGGTACTCGGGCAGCTGTTCGGGACGGATCGTGCGGTTGCCGAGGTCGACGAGGCCGCTTCCGCTGAGGATGTCGGAGAGTGCGATCGCGTCGAGCGCGACCACGCCGTCGATGGTCTGACCCGTCTGCGACGTCCACCGGGCCGCGACCACCTTGGCCACCATCGGCAGGTCCGGGCTCAGGTTGATGTTCTGCCAGAACGGGACGATGCCGTCGGCGGTGTAGAGGTCGCGGTAGTCCTGCGGTACCTCGGCGGGCACTCTCACCGGTCCGTTGCGCAGGTCGGCGGTCGAGCCCTGCGCCGACACGGTGACGCGGCCGCTGCGCGCTTCCAACACCGCGAACCCCCCCAGGAGCCCACCGGTGCCACGGCTCTCGGACGTCTGCTGGACGAGCACGAAGTAGCGCCGGGGCCGGTCCGCGCCGAGCAGCACCGGTGCGAGACGCACCGCCCGTGAGGCGTTGTCGAGACCCTCGGCGAGCTCGTCGAGCTGACCCAGCATGTCGTCCCGCCCGCGGTCGACGACGCCGAGCACCCTGGCGCGCGGCAGACCCGCGGTCTGACGCGCCAGCGCCGTGGCTCTGACGGAGAGCTGGGTCACGCGAGGGGACGCCGCACGGAGCCGGATCACGTCCACGCTCCCGTCGGGTCGCCGGAGCAGCGAGGGATCGAGGGCACGCGCCGTGACCAGTGCGTCAGGGAGGATGTCCGCGGCCACGACCTCGGCCGCGCTCGCGACCTCCTGGCCGACCCTGACAGACCTCCCGACGAGGGGAAGCCTGGCAGCCGCCCGGAAGACCGGGTCGTGCATGAGCGCTACCGCGCGTCGCGTGCGCGTCGCAGCTCGCTCGATGGCCACGTCTGCCGCCTCGTTGCGGTGCGCCATCAGAGCGGCGCGCGCGGTGGCCAGATCGGCGCGGGCACCCAGGAGCTCGTCACGCGCCATCACGCCCCGCGCGGCCAGCCAGCTGCCGACTCCGAGGAGCAGAGTCGCGAGGACCGCGACCAGGACGAGCGCGCGCCGTCGCCTTGTCACTCGACTGTCAGCTGCATGGCTATCGCACGAGCAAGGCGACGACGGCCACGACGACCAGCGCGAACCCCGCCAGCAGGCCCGCTGTGCCGAGGTACTCGAGGCGAGACCACTCCGGGCGCAACCGGCTCAGCGACTCGTAGCAGTGGGCGCAGACCTGACCCAGCTCCGCCCTGGGGAAAAGGCGCTCTTGGCGACGCCCGCACTGGGCACAGGTGGGGAGGGACTCGCTGGTCACGGCCTCAGCATGCCAGGTATGAGTCAGTTGCGGGCCTCAGCAGCAGAGCCCGCGTAGTGCCAGTCGCGCCCGGGTGCGACGAACGCTGCCCGGTCTTCGGCTCCCCGCGGCGTCCGGTCGGTGCCGCGCACCGGATAGCTGACGCCGCAGGCAGCGCAGCTGACAGATCGCCACACCGGGGTCGGGCGTCGGCGGTCGAGGAACTCGCGTGGCGAGCGGGCGTCGCGGAACTCGGTCAGGCGGAGATCCGCGGTGGCCCCGCACGAGGCACAGCGACCCTGCGACGTACCGAGCTCTCGTACTCGCAGCCTGCCCACGTTCTTGGATCGACCGGTCCAGGACCTACTTGAGGCCGCGTCCGGCGGGCTGGTCCACGCCGGCGCCCGACAAGCTCACGAGCCGAGCCAACCGCCGGAGACTGGACTGCTCGCCGAGGTGCTCCTCGCTGTAGGCGGCCGCGGCTGCAGCCAGTTGGCACAGCAGCTCCTCGTCGGCCATGAGGTCCTGGATCCCACGCAACAGCGTCAAGGCGTCCTCAGGGGCGACGACGACGCCGCCGCCCGAGCGACGGATCTCGTCGGCGGTCGTCCCGAGGCCGGGCACAGCGGCGAGCACCGGTCGTCCGGCACGGAAGTAGGAGGTGAGCTTGCTGGGCAGGCTCATGTCGAGGGTGGCGGCGCGTTCGTTGATCAGCAGGACGTCGGCCGCCGCCAGCACGTCCGTGAACTCCGTGTCGTCAGCGGGCGGCAGGAAGTCGAGGTTCGGGAGCATGCCCCCGATGTCCTCCAGCGCGAGTCGTTGGTTGCCGTCGCCCATCAGCACGAAGCGCAGCTCTGGGGCGGCGTCCATCGCGAGCCGCGCGGCCGCCACGACGTTCTCCAGGCCTTGCTTGAGGCCCATGTTGCCGCTGTGCAGCGCGATCACTTGGTCGTCGGCCCAGCCGAGTCGCGCGCGCGTCACCCGTCGGTCGGCTCCGGGCCGCTCCACATGGGACCAGTTGGGGACGACGTGGATGCGCTCGGGGGCCACCCCGATGCTCTCGACGTAGGGCCGGAAGGTGGCGTTGAGCACACCGACAGCGGCGGCGCGGCGCAGCGCCCAGCCCTCGATGAGCGTCGTGACCCGACTGATGCTGGCTCCACCCGCGATGCCGCTCTGGGCGGTCGCCGGCCCCATCAGGTCCTGGACCCACACAACGAGGCGCGCGCCGTGCCGCCGCGCCAGCAGTGCGGCGGCAGCCGTGCCGAACAGGGAGGGCACCACCGCGAGCACGACATCGGGCCGGAACGGGAGGCGCTGGGTGTAGGCGTGGGAGCCGAAGCTCACCTCGTAGACGATCCTGCGGAGAGCCGACTGCTTCGCCGGCACATGGTGGCGCAGGCGACGCACGGGGACGCCGTTGCGGACCTCGTCGGTGCGCAAGCGGCCGGAGTACTCACCGGGCATCGACCAGTGGGGGTAGTGCGGCACCCCGGCGAGCACGAACACTTCGGCTCCCTGCGCGACGAAGTGCTCACACGCCTGCGTCGTGTAGGGAGCGATCCCGGAGTGCTCCGGCGCGTAGTTGATCCCGACGACGAGGATGCGAAGGCCGCGCAAGCCCTGCTCTACCACCTGTCGTGTACTCCAGTGTAATGATCGCGGCCGCGGCAGCGGCCTGGTTCCCCCCCCGACGGGAGCGAATGTAGCGTGCCCACGCAGACACCAGTGGGCGAATCTGCCCGTGCCCGCGGCCCGCAGGTCAGCGTCGACCAGCAGCGAGTCGGCGTCGCAGAGATCGCCGCAGACGAGGCGACGACGCCGCGCACCTGCTGTGCCAGCCCTCGGACACCAAGCCTCGGTCGCTGCCCAGTGCCGTCAACATCGGCAAGCAGTTACTCGTGCCATTACGGGCGGTTGTCCGCAACGCCCGGGTGTGTCGTCGCCCGGTCGGGTGAAAGCGGGCCGCGGGCCGTGCCTCGCGCGGCGCCGCTGCGTTGGTCGAGTCACCCGACGACCCAGGAGCAACCATGACGCACGACGCCGCACTCGCCCAGCTCGCCGGAGAGCTCGCCGCCCCTCGCCGGGGCCGGCCGGAGGACCTGATGGCCGCGCTCGCGCTGCTGCTCGAGGACGAGGGCGACGCACACCCCAGGGCCGTCTGAGCCGGCTGACTGCTCCGGTCGCAGCAGTGGCGCGGTGGTCGGCTGCACCTGCTGCGGGAGGCCTCGGTGCTGGGAGTGTTGCCGGGCCTGCCATACCCCTCGAAGTTGGAGCATTCCCGTGCGATTCGTACCGCTGACCGGCGCCGCCGGTCTCCTCGCAGTGGCCCTGTCGGCCACGCCGTCGGTCGCGCAGCCGGAGCGCCCGCAGGCCGGAGCCGCGGGCAGTGCCCGCTTCGTGCTGTCCGTCGCGCCGGGCTTCGACACCGGCGCGCTGCCGGCAGGGGTCACGGTCGCCCGGGAGCTGACGGCTGTGGGTGCGGTCGTGGTCGACGCCGCTCCGGCGGACCTGCTGTCCTTGCGGTCGGTGCCGGGGGTGCGCGGGGTCGCGCCCGACCGGATGCTCTCCGTCGCCGGCAACGGGGGCAAGGGCGAGGGCGTCCTCGCGCCGACCGCCGTCGGAGGCACCGCGGGGCAGGGCGACGCGGGCAGCGGGGTGACGGTCGCCGTCATCGACACCGGAGTCGCCGACACCGCGCTGCTGACCCGCGAGAGCGGCCGGCTCGTGGACGGCGCCGACACCTCCGGTGAGGGCGACGGGCCGCGCGACGGGCACGGGCACGGCACGTTCATGGCCAACCTGGTGGCCGGCGGCAAGTGGAAGGGCATGCAGGTCGGCGTCGCGCCGGCGGCCCGCGTCGTCGACGTCAAGGTCGCGACCGCTGACGGCTCGACCAGCCTCTCGCGCGTGCTCGACGGCTTCGACTGGGTGGTGCAGAACCGCGCCCGCCTCGACATCGACGTCGTCTCCCTCAGCCTGTCCGCCGCGCGCCCCGAGGAGGGCTACGGGCGCGACCCCCTGACCGATGGGGCGGAGCGCCTGCGCGACGCGGGGATCGTCGTGGCGGTCGCCACCGGAAACGACCCCTCGCAGGTCGGCGACCCCGGCCAGGACCCGCTCCTCATGGCGGTGGGCGCGGCCGACACCACGCAGACGGCGGCGTCGACCGCGTCGTTCAGCGGCTCCGCCGTCGTCGCGGGGCTGCAGCGCCCCGACCTCGTCGCGCCCGGCGTCTCGGTCCTGTCGGTCCTCCCGCCGTCGTCGCGGATCGCGCAGAGCAACCCGGAGGCGCAGACCGATTCCGGACTGTGGAGCGGCAGTGGCACCAGCCAGGCGACCGCGGTCGCCGCGGGTGCCGTCGCGGTCTTCCTCTCCGGCAGGGAGGGGCTCAGCCCCGACGACGTGCGCGTCAGCTTCGCCCACGCCGCCAGCCCGCTGTCCGGCACCGCGGACGGCGCGGGCCTGCTGCGCATCCCGACCGAGGTCCGGCGCGCGGCGGACCAGCCCGCGTGGGACGGCAGCGGCACGGCCGGCGAGCCGGCACCCACCGCCACCTCCTGGTCGGCGACCTCGTGGTCGGCGTCGTCCTGGTCGGCGACCTCGTGGTCCGCCACCTCCTGGTCGGCGACGTCCTGGTCCGCCACGTCCTGGTCCGCGACCTCCTGGTCGCTGCGCTGATGCCCCTGCGGACCGAGGCGCAGCGCGTCAGGGGGGTCGCGGCGCTCACCGTCGCGACCGGCCTCGCTGCTGTCGCCCTGGTCCTGTCCATCGAGGGCGCCCACGGCTCGATCGTCGGCCTGCTGCTCTTCGGGGCCGCCTGCGCGGTGACCGAGCTGCGGCCGGTGCACGTCAGCCGTGGCGGTGAGCGCCAGTCCTTCACCCTCACCGAGGGCCCGCTCGTCGTGGCGCTCGCCCTCGAACCCGGACGGTGGATCGTCCTCGTGCTCGTCTCGGCTGTCGTGCTCGCCCAGGTGCGCAGGCAGCTCCCGGCGTACAAGCTCGCCTTCAACGCCGCGCAGTTCGGCGTGGCGACCGCCCTCGCCTGCGTCATCGCAGAGAGGGTGCCGGGCGACGCCGGGACCATCCTCGGCCTCGTGGTCTTCGTCCTCGTCAACGACGGGCTGGTCCGCCTCGTCCTCGGGGTCGCCACCGGGCAGGGCAACCTCCGCCCCCTGGCCGGCGCCAGCTGGCCGTGGCTGCTCCACGTCGTCGCGATCAGCTCGACGGCCCTGCTCGCGAGTCACACCTTCGAGCTCGACCCCGCGATGCTCCCGGCCTTCGCCGCCCCCGCGGTGCTCATCCTGTGGTCGCAGGAGCAGTCGACGCGACGCCGGGTGCGCTCGTCGGTGAGCCTCGCGCTCGCGGGGCACGCCAAGGAGCTGTACGCCGGACGCGGCGACCACAGCGCCGCCCTCGTCGCCCGCACCGTGCGGGAGCTGCTTGCCGCCTCGAGGACCGAGCTGCTCGCCCTGGACGGCATGCGCCTCAACCGCACGCGCGACGTCGACGGCACCGTGACCCACACGAGCGTGTCCCACGAGGTCCTCCGGGCCGGCTGGCCGGCCTGCGTGCTCGCCCTGCCGGACGGGGCCCTGCGCGGCCACTGGATCGGCATCGCGGTCGGCGGGACCGACCCGAGTGCGCTGATCGGCGTGTGGCGCGACCCCTCGCAAGAGCCGTTCCGGCAGAGCGACCTGGTGCTGCTGTCGACCCTCGCCGCCGAGACCTCGGGCTGGCTGAAGGCCCGCGAGGAGGGCGCCGGCGACCCGCCCCTGGTCGACCTGCGCGACCGCGGTGGCGACGCTGCCGGTGCGCTCGAGGCGGTCCGGCTGGTGCGCCAGCGCCTCGAGACCGACGCGACCGTCGTGTCGCTGCGGCACCGCACGTCGCTCGCCGACGACCTGCTCGCGGCGGAGGAGAAGCTGAGCTCCTTCCTCGCCGACCTCGTGTCGCCCGCCGAGCAGGAGCCGGACGACGTCGTCGTCATCGGTCGCTGGCAGTCGGCATGACCGCCCTGACGCTGCGCCAGCTCCTCGGTCGGGTCCCGCTCGCCCTGCTGGTCGCCGGGCCGGCCTGTGCCGCTCTGCTGGGGGTCGTGCTGCTGCCGCACCACGCCGTGCTGGTCGCGAGCGCCGCGGCGCTGGTCTCGCTCGCCGGCGGCGCCACGGTCGCGAGGGAGGTCAGGGCCGTCGGCCGGCGCACGCCCGCCGTCTCGCGAGAGCTGCTCGCCCTGCACTCCCGCGTCATCCGCGACACGGGCCACGCCGAGGTCATCAAGCGGGTGGTGGGGGCCTCGCGGGAGAGCGTCTCGAGCGCCACCCAGAACACCGGCCGGATCCTCGCCGAGCTGGTCCGTGCGGAGGAGGCGACCCGGGCCGCGCTGGCCGGGGAGCTGCACGACACGGTGGCGCAGACCCTCGCGCAGGCCTTGCTCCAGCTGGACAGGGAGCTGCCCGCGGGTGGCCTCGGGGGCATCGAGACGGTCCGCGAGGCCGAGGACCAGCTCCGGGCGGTGCTCGCCCGGATCCGACCGCCGGAGCTCGCGGGCGGCGACCTCGCGGCGGCGATCGCCGACCTGTGTGCCGAGCTGCGTGCCCGCTACGCCGTGCACGTCGACGTGACGTGGCCCGACGTGTCGGTGCCGATGTCGGGCACGCTCGCGACGACGACGTACCGCTTCGTGCAGGAGACGCTCCTCAACGCCGTCCAGCACGCCGACGGCGTCGGGGTGCGGCTCGACGTGCACCTCGCGGGCGCGGAGCTGGAGGTCGTCGTCTCCGACCGCGGCCCCGGGTTCCGCCTCGACGAGGTCGACAGCAGCCTCGGGCGCCACGTCGGCCTGCGGATCGCGCGGGAGCGGGCCCGCCTCGCTGGTGGCCGCGTCGAGATCGCGTCGCGGCCCGGGCAGGGCACGACGGTCCGGCTCCGGGTGCCGCTGGCGCACGGTGGCGCCCACGCGCGCCTGCAGTCCGCCTGAGCGCTGCGCCGTACGGAGCAGCGGGCCGGACGCGGCCGGCCCCAACCGGTAGGGGTCATCCCACCCGCTCAGGTCCGACTGCTCGGGTCTGTGATGGCCCCCCTCCTGCGGCGATAGTCAAGGGAGAGAACGACGCAGACCGGGAGGAACCGTCCGTGAACGAGCGAGCGATGCGACTGCTGGCGGCCGGTGTCCCGTTGACCCTGCTGATCGACCTCGCCTGGCGGCTGCCCAGCGCCGACGAGCTGCTCGCCGAGGGCAAGGGCGCGCTGGGCGACGGGCCGAGCCAGGACGCGTCATGAGCGACTTGCTCCAGGCGATGGCTGCAGCCGTCCGCGACCTCGACACCGACCACGTTCGGGTCGCCGCGGTGCTGGCCGGCGACCTGGTCGCGCAGCCCCCGCTCGACCCGGCGCTCGCCGCGCTGTGCGCCGACCTGGTGTCGCGCCGCTACCGCGAGCCCGGGCTCACCGGGCTCGGGCTGCTGGCCGAGGCGGCGGTGGAGCACGGCGCGGCCGTGGTCGCGCACCTCGACTGGTTGGACGCCCGCCGCACCTCCGCGCGACCCGCCACCCTCGGCGAGGCGATCCCGCTGCAACTCGACCGCGTCGCCGTCGACCTGCTCACCGGCCGGGGCTGACCGCCCTCGGCGAGGCTGCCCGGCTCAGCGCAGGACCTCGGCGCGCATCGCGGCGGTCACCATCTGGGTGCGGTCGCCGACCCCGAGCTTGCGGCCGATCCTGGCCAGGTGGCTCTTGACCGAGAGCGGCGCGATGGCGAGCCGCTCGGCGATCTCGGGGTTGGACAGGCCCTCGGCGACGAGCTCCAGCACGGAGATCTCGCGCCGGGTGAGCGGGGTGCCGTCGCCCTTCGGCGCCTCCTGCACGCCCTGGACGAGCAGGGCGGCGACCGTCGGGTCGGCGTAGACGCGGCCGGCGAGCACCTCGCGGACCGCGTGGGTCACCGTGTCGTGCGCTGCGGACTTCAGCAGGTAGCCGCTCGCCCCGGCGGCGTAGGCCGAGCGCACGCTGTAGCCGTCGTCGGCGCTGGTGAAGCACAGGACCCGAGCCCCGGTCGCGCGCAGCGTGGGGATGATCTCGAGCGCCGACCCGTCGGGCAGCCGGAGGTCGAGCACGACGAGACCGACCGGAGGGCCCGCCGCGATCTCGCGCGCCGCGGCGAGGGTGTCGGCGTCGAGGACGGGCTCCAGCCCCGCCTGCTGGAGGCAGTCGACCATCGCGGCGCGCATGTAGGTGTGGTCGTCGACGACGAGGCCGCGTGTGCTGGCCATGGTGGTGACCTTGCTCTCGAGCTGGGTGACTGTCGTGGCGACATAATAGTGGCACGGACTCGGGGTGAGGTTCTACGCCATGTGCCGCCCCGATTGCCACGGTCTGATGTCAAAGGTGTTGCCGTCACTGGTCAACTGCCAGGGCCAAACGGACTAGCGCCGACGTGTCCGGTCGACCTGCCAGACCACCCCTAGGTGGCGAAATCAGGTCCGGCTGAGTGGCTGACGCAATGACCGTCGAACTGGGGGATGCTCGACATGTCCCATTATGTGGAGGTGGTCGTGAACGTCCTCGATCTGCTGGAGCACGGCGTACCGCTGACGCTGCTGCTCGACCTGGTGGACCCGCGCCTGTCCTCCGAGCTCACCCTGCTCGAGGAGCGCACAGCATGAGCGGCGACCTGCTGCGGTCCCTGGCCGCACTGGTCCGGGGCCTCGACGCGGACCACGCCTGCCTCGCGGCAGCGCTGTGCGGTCGACCGTCCGGGCTGCCGCTCGACCCGGCGCTCGCTGCGCTCCACCGCGAGATCGTCGTCCTGCGGGCCCTCGACCCCGACCTGTCGGCCCTGCACCTGCTCGGTGCGGCGGGTGAGCCCTTCGGCGACGCGGTCCAGCAGCACCTGACCTGGCTCGACGCCCGCGCCTGCGGCGAGGACGCGGTCACCTGGAGGCGCGTCGTCCCCGCCCTGCCCCTTGCCTGCTGACGCCTCGGCGACGGCGATCCCGTCGACGAGGAGGCCGCTGGTGCCTGTCGGCGGCTCCCCGGATGGGTCGCCGGTGAGCGTCCTGCTCAGCGGCGTGGACGCCGCCACGGTGACGGCGGTCCGGCACGCTGTGGCCGCCCTGCCGGGCGGCGGGAGCCGGGTGGTCGAGGAGGCGCTGCTGCTCAGCGTCCCCGACCTCGACGTGCTGCTGGAGCGCCTGTCGCTGCTGGTGAACCACGAGCGCGCCACGCACGTCCGCGCCGTCGTCCTGCCCCCGGGGCCGATCGGTACGTCGGCCGTCGTCAGGGCGATGTCGGCCGGGTCGCTGGCCGACCTGCTCGACGAGCAGGGCGGTGCGCTGGCTGCCGTGATGGAGCGGGGCAGGTGGTCCGCGGCGTACCAGCCCGTCGTCAGCCTCGTCGACGGTGCGGTCCACGGCCACGAGGCGCTGCTGCGGGTCCGGCTGGACGGCCGGCTGCTCGACACCGGCGCCCTGTTCGGCGGCGCCGGGTCCGTGGCGCTGCACGACGAGCTGGACGCGCGCGCCGTCGTGGCCGCGATCTCGGGGGCCGCGGACGGGCTCGGCGAGGGGCGGCTGTTCGTCAACACCAGCGCCTCCAATGCCGACGCGCTGCGACGCCTGCTCACCCTGCTGGAGCGCACCGCGCTCTACGCCGGGGTGCCGCTGTCGCGCGTGGTGCTGGAGGTCACCGAGCGGCGTCCCCTCTCCGACGAGCAGCGCTTCGCGGAGGTCCTCGCGGAGGCGCGGAGCCGTGGCCTGCAGGTCGCCCTGGACGACCTGGGCGAGGGCTACAGCTCGCTGCAGTGGTTCGCCAGCCTGACCCCGGACTACATCAAGATCGACGGCGGGCTGGTGCGCCGGCTCCCGTCGGTCGGGGCGACGGCGGTCATCAGGGGCCTGGTGGAGGTCGCCCATCGGGCAGGTGCGCTCGTGGTCGCGGAGCACGTGGAGTCCGACCGGCAGCGCGACGCCCTGCGCGCGCTCGGCGTGGACCTCGGGCAGGGCCATGCCCTGGGTCGCCCCGGCGAGCTCTGACCCCTGCAGCTCCCTGCTCGACGCCATCGAGCAGGCGCTGGAGAGCGTGGGCGTCCGGTGATCCGGCCCCGCGCTGTGCTCGTGTCCGCGCCAGATCCTGCGCTCCTCTCAGGGCGGCCCTGGGCGCCAGGCGTCGAGGAGCTCGTCGGGACCGAGGTGCAGGTCCGACTCGACACCGCGCGCCAGGCCGGCAGGACACACGGTCACCAGTCGGGCGTCAGCCGAGCCAGGGACCGTAGTGCGAGCCCAGCTGAGGTCGCGCAGCTCGGTTGCTGTGACGGCCTTGCGAGCCCGCCACTTCACGGAACCAAGGTAGGAGACGGCGCCTCGGCGGTCGCCGAGGACGAGGTCGACCTCGGGGTTGTTCTCGCGGTTCCACCAGCCACCCACGGACTCGACGCCCGAGAGGTCGGGGTGACGACCGCCGAGCCTGAGGAGGGCCTCGCGCACGATCGGCTCGACGGCGGTGCCGCGCCACGTCGTCCAGTCGCGGGTGAAGGCCGCGATGGCGAGGTCCGTACGGCCGCGGGCGATCGAGGCCAGGTGGGCTTCGACGAAGCGCATCCAGAAAGACAGGTACGGGTCAGTCACGCGGTAGCGCGTGAGCTTGGATCGCGTGGGTGCACCGAAGGGGAGATCGACCGCGACGGCAGCCTTCTCCCGCAGGTGCTCGACCCCGCGGGCGATCGCCGTGCGCGGCGCAGGCCCCGTGTCGGACGAGAGCAGGGCCACCGCGTTGCTGAAGCTCGCCCGTCCGACCGGTTGTGACCCGATCGCGCGAAGGACGCTGCGGGCCTGCAGGTGCGGGGCGAACTCGGCGTCGAGCGAGCGCTGCCCGAGCAGAGCGAGGGCGCTGCTGTCGTCGCTGAGACCCTCTCGGACGAAGCGGTCGAGGCTGCCGGCCTCCCGGAGCTCCTGGACCAGACGTGGGTAGCCGCCCGTGACGAGGTGGGCGTCGAAGGCGTCGAGGGCGCTGCAGCCCGGCCCGAGTGCGGCCTGGCACTCGACCGGGTCGAAGGCCCGGACCTGGAGCTCGCGCGCGCGGCCGTAGAGCGGACGGTCGTGAGCGGTCAGCCGCTCCATGACCGCGAGGTCGGAGCCCACGAGCACCAGGAGGACAGGCGTGGCCTCGAGCGAGCGGTCCCAGGCGTTCTGCAGGCGTCCTTCGAGGGTCGGGTCGGTCTCGGCCGCCCACGGAAGCTCGTCGAGCACGACGACAACTGGGCCGTCGGCGAGGCGGGCCGCGAGCGCGAGCTTGCCGAACGCGTCCGACCAGTCGACGGGCGGGCTCGCGAAGAGCTCGGCTGCGCCCGCGATCGGGTGACGGGACGCCAAGACGTCAGTGTGGAGCGCTGCCATCTGCTGCTGCGTCGAGGCGTTCTTGATCGCGGTGAAGTACGCGTGCGGGACGTCCTCCCTCGACAGGAACTCCGTCAGCAGGCGGGACTTCCCCACCTGGCGCCGTCCACGGACGCTCACCAGCGTGCCTGTGCCGCGCTCAGCGACGGTCGCGAGCAGCTCGCGAAGACGCTCTAGGTCCGGAGCCCGCCCGACGAATCGCATAGCTGCCCTCGCTCCCTGCCACCTAAAGTCCGCTAGCAGTAACTTACACCCAAGCATCTTTAGGTGTCTTTGGGGAAGCCCGTCACAGGGCCATGTCGCCGTAGCATCAGCCTCATGTCGACCACGCTCGCCTTCACCGTCGTGCTCACGCCGGTGGAAGGCGGATGGACGCAGGCTCAGCTGCGCGAGCTGCCCGGTGTGGTGACGTGCGCGCCGACTGAGGCGGCGGCCCGAGTTGCCGTCGTCGACGCCCTGCGGGAGTACCTGTCGTCGTTCGCAGAGCCCGGGAGCGAGGCCCCGACGGCCGCGAAGACAGGGCTCATCAGGGTGACCATCGACGCGGCCTGAGTTCCGGGCTGTCTCGACGTGAGCGGCGCGTCGTCGACCGCAGGTCAGCTGGCGGCGAGGACGAGGGTGTTGCGGCCGTTGGCCTTGGCGGTGTAAACGGCTTGGTCGGCGCGGGCGAGGGTGGTGCTGGGGGCATCGCCGAGGCGGTGGGTGGCGATGCCGACGCTGAAGGTGCAGGGGCCTTGCCAGGCGGCGCGTAGGCGTTGGACGACGACTTGGGCGGCGGCGCTCATGTCGACGCTGGCGGCGCTGGGCAGGACGACGGCGAACTCCTCGCCGCCGTAGCGGGCGATGCAGTCGCCGTCGCGGACGCTGCGCTTCAGGGCGGTGGCGAAGTCGCGCAGGACCTCGTCGCCGGCGGCGTGGCCGAGGGTGTCGTTGACGGTCTTGAAGTGGTCGAGGTCGACGAACAGCACGGCGCCGCCGGGGCGCAGGCGGTCGAGGGCGTCGAGGAACGCGCGGCGGTTGCCGAGGCCGGTGAGGGCGTCGGTGCGGGCCTGGACCTGCAGGCGGCCTTCGTTGCGCAGGCGCTCGAGCAGGGTCCCGGCCTGCTGGGAGAGCAGGTGCACGACCTGCTCGCCGAAGTCGTCGAGGGCGTCTTGGCGGGTGTGCCAGCCGACGACGACGCAGCCGAGGTAGCCGCCCTCGCCGGGGACGGGGACGAACAGCACGCTGGCCAGGCCCAGGCGGGCGACGACGGAGCGGGCGAGCAGCGGTGACATCTGGGCGTCGGCGACGAAGATCGCGCGGTCCTCGCGCATCGACAGCCCGACACCGCTGTTGCCGGCGCTGTCGACGATGAGCGACCCGAGGGCGTCGTCGAGGCCGCGCTGGCCGCGGTTGACGTAGATCGAGCTGCCGGGCTGGCTCGCGACCATGGTGATGGCGACGTCGGGACTGAGCAGGGTCTGGGCGAGCTCGGCGACGAGGTCGGCGGCTCCGGTCTCGGAGCGCTCCTCGTGCAGGCTGCTGACGGCGTGCAGGAGCTTCTGGGCGTCGCGGTGGACGCTGTCCTGCTTGGCGACGGCGCTGCCGACGACCTCACCGACGACCTTGTAGAGCACGACGGCGCCGAGGATGTCGACGGCGTGCTCGCGGGTCTGCGCTCCGGCCAGGGCGAGTGCGGCGGTGGAGAAGGTGAAGGGGGCGAGCTTGAGCGCCGTACCTGGTGGCTGGGTGAGCCCGGCGTAGACCGCGCAGAGGGCGTAGAACAGCAGGTAGTGGTCCATCACGCCGGCCCACGCACCGATGAGCAGGCCGATGATCAGGGTGCCGTTGACGAGCGGCAGCACCGTCGCCCACGGCCGCCAGCGGGTCCAGTCCAGCAGCATGATGACGGCTGCCGAGGCGACCGCGTAGACGACGGTGACGAAGAAGGCGGGTGCGTCGGGGATCGCGATGAAGGGCGCCGTGACGAGCATCGTCGTGGCCCCGACGAGGTGCAGGATCCCGGCGAGGCGGGCGGCCCGCATCCGCGGGTCGAGATGGGTGCCCAGCACCGCGTCACGGACGCGGTGGCGTCCTGAGGCGCGGGGGCGAGGACGGTCCACGCTCCTCTATCGGCAGCAGCCAGCGGACGTGAGAGGGCGACACGGGCACCGTATCCTCGGGTGGCACCCACCCTGGAGGATCACTACATGCACCAAGCGCCCCCCCTCGAGGAGCAGGCGGCCGCAGTCATGAGCCAGATCCGGGTGGCCGGGGATCGACTCGTCGACGTCCTGCGCGATCAGGTCGCCGACGGACAGGCCGAGACCCTCTACTCCCTGCAGACGGCGGCTGCCGCGATCCGACGGCACAGCCAGCAGGTCAGCGAGGCGACGGCCGCTCTTGTTGTGGCCGCCGAGGGTGCGGCCGCCGCAGCCGCTGACGAGGTGGCAGCTGCTGCGGTCGCCGTGGCGGTGGCAGCGGAACAGGCTGCTCGGCAGCTGGCTGAGCACACGAGCTCGGCCACGGGTGCAGCCGCACGTCAGGTCTCGGAGGCGACCGTCTCGCTCGCCGGTGCCGCCTACGCGGCCGCCGGGCAGGTCGGTGATGCCACGGCCGACCTGTGTGCCGTCGCTGATGCGACGGCGCAACGGATCGTCGACGCGGCGGCAGCTCTCGCCGAGGACTTCGACGCAACTGCTCGGCAGGTCACCGACGACGCGGCGGTGCGGCTCGGCGCGGTGGCCGAGGTGCTGGGGACTGGCACTGCCGAGGCGGTCGAGGCGATGCGCGCCGACCTGCGCTGGCAGCTGGGCGGGGACATCGAGGCGCTGGCCCAGCGCCTGTCGGCTGCGGTCACCGACAGCACCCAGGCGCTGCGTGACGACGCCGCCGAGAGCAGCCAGCAGGTGCTGACGCAGCTCGGGCTCACGACGTCGACCCTCACAGCCATCGCCGAGGCGGCGGCTGTGCGGACGGAGGACGCCCGCACAGCCCTCGAGTGGGCCGCCGAGGTCACGGTCCAGCGCCTGGACGCCGTCAGCTCGGTGCTCGAGACGCAGGCGGCGATCTCGGACACCGCGTTGCGCAGCACCGGCGCGGCCTTGGCCGAGCAGATCCGCCTGGCCGGCATCGAGGCGGCGACCCGACTCGAGGCGGCTGCGTCGTTCGCCATCACCGCGGTCGACGAGGCGGCGCTGGACGCCGAGCAGCGGATGATCCGAAGCCGACAGGAGTCGGCGGACAGTGCGGCTGAGGCCCTTCACAGCATGGCGGAGGCCGCGCGCGCCCTGGTGGAAGACGCCGAACAGCGGGCCGCGTCGCTGGCCGAGGATTCCGAGGCCTTCCTGGGCTCGTTGCGCGCTCGGCTGAGGGCACAGGAGAAGCGCGACGCAGCGGCCACGGCTCGTGGTCGCCAGCAGATCCACGAGCTGGCCGGGCGCGTCGAGGCAGGACTGGCCGCGGCAATCGACGCGCTGGGCGCGCAGACCCGTCGCCTGGAAGCCCGGGACGAGCAGCTCGAGAGCCGCCGCGCG
This sequence comes from Mycobacteriales bacterium, assembly GCA_030697205.1. Lineage (NCBI taxonomy): Bacteria > Bacillati > Actinomycetota > Actinomycetes > Mycobacteriales > Mycobacteriales bacterium. The sequence goes on along the minus strand of JAUYQP010000034.1, from coordinate 89,264 downwards.
GACGAGTTCGTCCGAGTGCTGGAGGACGTCCTGTCCCGCGGCGGGGTCAAGGGCCGAGGGCTGCTCGACCGAGTGCGACGGGGCATCGCCGCGTCGCCGCCCGCGGGATCTGAGGAGCCCGCTGATCCGTCGGGCGACGTCCTGCCTGACCTGATCGAGCCGGAGCCGACAGTCACCGAACCGGCGCCCAAGCGAGCGACCCGCGCACGGGTGCGCCCCACAGCACCGGCAGCCACGCCTGACGCGCCCGCTCAGGCGGCTCGTCCCCGTCGTACTCCACGGAAGTCCCCGACGTCCCGGGAGGACGAGGCATGACACGACCCGATGAAGGACTCGCGCCGGCGCGCCGCGGGCGTCCCGCCCCCGCCTCGGGATCGGCTGCCGCGCCCACGGCGTCGGACTACGACAGCACCGAAGTCGCGCGCGGGCAGACGGTTGCGCTGCTGGGTGCCCTGGGTCGCGTGCAGCTCAAGCTCGACCTGCTCGCCCGCGAGCAGTCCGAGGTGATGGCGCGGCTGCTGGAGCTGGCAGAGGGGATCGATCGTCGGCTCGAGGCTCTCGAGAGCGCTGCCGCGCGGGAGCTCGCGGCTCAGCCGGACGCACCGGCCGCCCCACTGATCGCTGTGCCGGTCGCACCCCCGTCGCCGTGGGGAGCGCAGGAGGGCGTGCAGGCGGTCCCGCCGGTCAGCGGATACTTCCCCCCCTCCGCTGAGTAGTCGGCGTCGAGGACGCCAGGGAGCGCAGCGACTCCACGTTCGCTGCGCTAGGAGGCCACGCACGTCTTCCGGCCCCACCCGGCCCCGGTATGCCGTGCCTGTGCCCGCCGTCCTACTGTTATCGCGTGCTGCTCGACCCCGTCGCGCTCAAGGTGAGCAACTACTCCCGCCGCCGAAAGGTGGCCGCCGTCGAAGCGGTCATCCCGAAGGGGGTGTCGCTGCTGATGGTCGGCCTGTCGAACCCCAGCAACTCGTCTGTGACGAACCAGGTGGAGATCGCGCTCGCCCAGGGCCGCGACGCCGTGGGGCTCTTCTACCCACCCCTCAAGGACCTGCGTCGCAAGCTGGGCTTCGAGGTCGTTCGCGGTGACGGCAGCCGTCTGCCCTTCGCGGACAACAGCTTCGACTACGTCTTCAGCAACGCGGTCATCGAGCACGTAGGTGACGAAGCGGACCAGCAGCGCTACTTCGACGAGAGCCGCCGCGTGGCGCGCTGCGCGGTCTTCCACACCACGCCGCACCGCTGGTCGCCGGTCGAGACGCACACCAAGACGTTCTTCGTCCACTGGCTGCCCCGGCGGCTCCACCAGCGCCTGTTCGCGCGAAGCGCCTACCGTTGGCAGTCGACTGACCGGCTGCTCAGCCGACGCGAGGTGCGGCGACTGGCCGGGCCTGGTTCGAAGGTCACCTCCTGGCCGCCGCTCGTGCCGTTGACGATCACCGCCGTGCAGTCAGCGCACCCCAGCGCCGCCGGGACGCCCCGTCCGTAGCGGTGCACGCCTGGCCCACGACGGGTTCGCATGAGGCGGGTACAGCGCAGCCGATAGGGCGAGGGCCTGCTCTACGACGTGCCGGACGGCGGGGCGTAAACCAGCTCGACGGGGACGGGCGCGCCCTGTCGTCGTACGACCACGTCGTCCTGCCTGGTCCGGGGTTGCTGGCGGACGCGCAGCGGCTGGGAGGTCATGGCCGGTTGACGTACGCGCAGCACGAAGGAACGCGCCTGCCCACGGTCCAGCGTCAAGAACAGCGAGACCGCAGTGAGCCCGCGCTCGGTCTGCGTCTCGACCGCCACCTCTCGACCGTCGAGGGTGGCACCGAGCACCGTCGCACGTCGGCCGAGGTAGACCGACAGCCACGTCTTGGCCTGGCCCACCGGGGCATTGCGGACATCACGTCTCGTGGTGACGTAGGAGGGGAGGTTCACGGGTGCCGCGTTGGTCAGGCGGACCGTGACCTCCGCCTCCTCCTCGAACTCGGCGCCCTCGCCCAGGTCGATGGCCTCATCGGTCGGGCGAGCGTCGTAGGTGACGGCGCGCCGCAGGTAGTAGTCGAGCTTCGTACCCCCGACGTCCTGCGTCAGGACCTCGAGGTAGGGGCCGGCGGACAGCAGCGCACCGCCCACCCGAGACTGCACCAACTGCGCTTCCACGTCGGGCTCCGCGGACCACACCTGCAGGTGTCCGCTGGCGGCCGCTCGTCCGACCCGATCGACCAAGCGCCGTGGGTTGAGCCCCGGGCGGCCGAGACGCGCGAAGACCGCACGCGCTGCGTCCTGGTAGACGCTGTTGCGCTCCGCTTCCTGACGGTCGGGGAAGCGTCGATAGACCCCAGCCAACAGCGTCTCCACAGCGTTGGACTCAGTGAGCCGCGTCCCGTCGGAAAGGGAAACCGGGCCAGTTGCCCCCAGCAGCAGGCTCAGGGCCACGGGGTCAGCCAGGACGGCGCCGTCGAGGCGCTGCCCGGTCTGGCGCTCCCACAGCGCGGTGAGCAGCGGGCCGACCGACGGGAGGTGGGGGCTCAGGTTTGCGGCACGCCACGTGGACGTGGTCTCGAAGCGCGAGTAGCGCCGGTCGTACTCGTCGCCCAGGTCGAGCGCGGGCGACTCTGTGTCGACGAGCTCTTGGGTGGAGCCGACCCGCTCGAGCACGAGGCGCCCCCTGTCGGCGCGCAGGATCCCAAAGGTCGCGATGAGGCCGCCGGTGGCGCGCGCCTCTGCGGTGTTCTGCAGCGCGAGGAAGTATCGGCGTGGAGTGTCCGACCCGACCAGTGACGGGACGACCTCCGCCGCAACGGAGGCCTCGCCGACGGTCTGGGACAGGCTACGCAAGGCCGTCTCGAGCTCGTCGCGAGCATCGCCCAGCGGGGTGATGCGTGCGCTGGGGGTGCGGACGAGCAGGTCGCGGGTGCGCGCCAGCGCTGCGCCGGCGGCACGCAGCGGGACCTGTGCCTTGACGAACGGTGTGGAGTCGATGGCTCCCGTCCAGCGGGACTGCTGGACGTCGACGGCGACCAGTCGCGGGAGCACCTCGTCAGTGGTGAGGGCCAGGGCGGTCGAGACGACGCGGACTTCGTTGACGGCGGTGCCGACCAGGGGTAGCCGGCCGTAGGCGCGCCAGAGCGGGCCGTCTGTTGTGTCGCGCGCCGCCGCAGAATGCGTGCGCGCCGTGGCCACGTCGCGGCGCGCCGCATCGAGGTCGCCGTCAGCTATCGCAGACTGGGCCGAACGCAGGTCGTCCGCCGCGTCGCTGAGATCGGACGAGACGCCTCGCAGTTGGAAGGCGAGCACGAGACTGCCGAGCAGCAGCAGCGACGAGAGGGCGAGCAGCGCGATCCAGACCGGACGGCCTCGACGACGCCACCGACGGGCGCGACGCGACAGCAAGGCGGCTCCCGAGGTCAGGCGAGGGGCTGTCTAGGACGGCGTCTGGGACGACGCGGGGTCGGCCCGGTTCCAGGCTAGTGGCAAGGGCGTGCTGCGCCGCAGGCTGTGGGCCGAGGCGGTCGGTCGGACCAGTCAGGTCGTGGCGGTCGGCTCGTGCGCGCGGCGTCGGCGCCCGGCGAACAGGAGCGCGCCGCTGCCGAGTGCCACGAGACCGGTGCCGACAGCAGCCACCACGAGGGCGCCGAACCCGGAACGCGGCAGCCCGATGACGGGCGAGGGGCTGAGCACGCCCTCCTGGTCGCCACCGCCACCACCGATGATGGTTCCGCCGCCGCCTTCGATGAGCTCGCCGTCGTCGTCGTTGTCGTTGGTTCCGGTGGTTCCGCCGGTCCCTCCGGTGGTGGTTCCGGTGGTTCCGCCGGTCCCTCCGGTGGTCCCGCCGCCCGGGTTGGGGCTGGGGCTGCTCTGCGAGACACCGGTGATGGTGATCTTCACCGACACGGTGCGGGTCACGTCCGCGGAGGCAGCAGGGAGCAGGAAGCGGGACAGTGCCGTGGGCTCGGTCGTGCCGTCTGGCGCTGAGCCGGTGCCGGTCAGGGTGCGCTCACCAGGCTGAGCATCGGTGGGGTAGCAGATCTGAGTGCTGAACTTGCCACTTGCGTCGGTCTGGGTCGACGGCAGGGGCGCGCCGTCCTCCGCAACCGCGATCGCCGTGTTCGCGGAGAAGCCCTGGCCGGTGAACACGGCACACCCACCAGCCTGAATCCGACTGGGGCCGACTGACCCTGATACGCCGCTGGGCGGCGGATACGGGCCCGCGGCGATGGCTGCGGGCCCGATGATCACAGCAGCGCAGAGCCCTCCGGCTACAAGTACTCCGCGTCCGCGCACAGTGCGTTCCCCCTTGAGATGTTCCGAGTCAGCATAACGTCCCCCACCAGGCATAACGTGCCAAACGGAGCAACGTTTCGCGAAACCCGAGATGAGTTCCTCAAGCCGCCGTACGCCATGAAACGTCCGATTCGACTGCGTGGCTCTACGCTGATCGGTACCCGTGTTGGTCGTGCCGGTAGGCGGCGTAGTAGCCCTGGGCAGTCGAGTTGGCGACCGCGTTCAGGACGCACCCGACGACAGAACCTCCCACCCCGTCAAGGCGACGCCGCGCCTCGACAGCGAGCCCGCGCTGCGTCGATCCAGCGCGCAGGACGAGTAGGACACCGTCCACTTGCGTAGCCAGCACGACGGCGTCGGTCACAGCGAGCACGGGTGGTGCGTCGACAACGACGACGTCGTACCGCTCCCGCAGCTCTTCGAGGAGCGCACCCATGCTCTGCGAGCCCACGATCTCGCTAGGGTTGGGGGGTAGCTGACCAGCAGGGAGCACGTCCAGGAGGCCCCCCCAGTGCTGGACTGCATCCGACAGAGTCGCCGTGCGCGTCACGACGTTGGACAGCCCCACGACGCCCTCGATGCCGAGCGACGTCGCGACGCTCGGCCGGCGCAGATCCGCGTCCACCAGCATGACCCGCTCTCCGCTCTGAGCCATGGCCACAGCGAGGTTGACCGCGGTAGTGGTCTTGCCCTCAGACGCCGAAGGCGAGGTCACGGCGATGATCTGGAGCGGATGGTCTGGGTCCAGGAATCGAACGCTCGTGCGTAAGGCCCGGTACGCTTCGGCTGCCGGGTCATCGGGAACGGTCGTCGTGATGTTGGTGCTTGCTCCGCGCTTGAAACGGGGTAGGAGACCGAGCACGGGTGCTCCTGTAACGTCTTCTGCTTGAACCGAGGTCTTCACCGTCCGGTCGAGAGCGTCGAGGAGCAGTGCGAGCAGGATTCCTGACGTGAGGCCCAGCGCGAGCCCGAGCGCGAGGTTGTATCCGGGCCTCGGCTCGAAGGGCTGCCCCGGTGTCACCGCGCCGTCGAGTGCCTTGAGCGACACCATGGTGTTCTTCGGCCGGCCGGCCTGCAGGTCGCTGAAGACGCCCGAGACCGCGAGGCTTGCTGCATCAGCGAGAGACCGAGCCCTGATCGGGTCCGGATCCACCGCCGAGATGTCGATGAACAGGGTGCGGGGCTTGGTCGTCGCGGACAGCTTGGACCGGATGGCAGAGATGGAGTCGGGCAGTCGCAACTGAGCCTTCACCTGCTCGGCGACCCTTCGCGACGACGCCAGCTCCGCGATGCTCGGCAGGAGGTCAGTGACGAGCTGCTGCCCTTGATTGGCCGTGACCACCGTGCTGACACCGCTGGGGATGTCAACGTAGGCGCGGGTCGTCGCTCGGTAGAGCTCGGTGCTCTGCGCCGTGAACACGAGGGCACCCGCCACCCCGGCCGCGACGCAGAGCACGAGTGCGCCCGAGCGTCGACGTAGCAGAGCGAGGAAAGCCACAGGGTCCATCGCTGCAATCTATCTGCGTCCCACCGCGGTATGGAACGCCGCTCGGCGCGGGGCCGCTCCGTGCGGCGGGGCTGCTGTGGCGCACCGCGCGGGGGACCACATCCTACGGGCCGGCAACGCGAGCGCGGGGATGCTCGGCCGCCGGATCCTGCTTCGTGACGGCTCACGACCGGCGGCTCAGCGGCAGGAGGCCAGGAGTGCCCCAACGGCGACATGTCGACGGACCTTCACCGAGGGTTATCGTATCGTCACGTAACGTTACGTAGCAGGGCGCGACGATTGGGGCTCCCCGACGTTAGGAGGAGCATGACCGGGTCTGCGCCGCTCGACCTCGTAGGGAGGGAGGGTGCGCTGGTCGAACCACGGAGTGTGACGCACAGTGGTCGGCGTTCCCGCCGGCGCGAGCGCTCGCGTCCGACCGGAGCGCACCTGTTGGTCCTCGTGCAGAACCTGAGCGTGCCCATGGACCGTCGGGTGTGGCAGGAGTGCACGGAGGCCCAGGCCGCAGGGTGGCGGGTGTCGGTGGTGTGCCCGATGGGCGCCGGCGACGTCCGCGCTGAGGTGCTCGACGGCGTCCGGATCCACCGCTACCGGGCACCGCGCGAGGGCCGCGGTCCCCTCGGGTTCGCCCGCGAGTTCCTCGTCGCGCTGCTGCGCATGGCCCATCTCGTCGTCAGGGTCGCCCGTCGTGAGCGCGTGCATGTCGTCCAGGCTTGCAACCCCCCCGACACGATGTTCCTGATCGCGGGCATGTTGCGGCTGTGGCAACGCACGCGCTTCGTGTACGACCAGCACGATCTCTGCCCGGAGATCTTCCTGTCGCGCGGGGGCACTGACGGAGCGCTGCTTCACCGCATCCTCGTCCTCCTCGAGCGCTTCACCTTCCGACTCGCCGACGTCGTGGTCTTCCCCAATGAGGCCTATCGGCAACGAGCCCGAGCCCTCGGTCGCCTCCGGGTGCCCTCCTACGTCGTCATGAGTGGCCCGCGCCGCGACAGCATGCGAGCTGGCCCCCCGCAGCTCGAACTCGCTCAGGGGCGCGAGCACCTGCTCGTGTACCTCGGCGTGATGGGCCCGCAAGACGGCGTGGATCACGCCGTCGACGCCCTGGCCGAGCTTGTGCACCGCCACCGACTCGACGTGCACTGCGCCTTCCTCGGATTCGGAGACCAGCGCGAACGGCTCATGGTGAGAGCTGAGGAGCTCGGGCTGGCGGACTACTGCAGCTGGCCGGGACGGGTAGGTCCAGAGCAGATCAAGGCCTACCTCTCGACAGCGTCGTTGGGCATCGCGCCCGACCCGGCGAACCCGCTGGCCAACGTCTCCACGCACAACAAGGTCTTGGAGTACATGGCGCACGGGCTGCCGATGGTCTGCTACGCGCTTCAGGAGACACAGCGCGTTGCCGGCAGCGCCGCAGCCGTCAGCCTGGTACAGACCCCCGGAGCGCTTGCGGACGTCGCCGCGCGGCTGCTCCTCGACCCCGAAGAGAGACGGCAGCGCGGCCTGGCGGCACGTGCTCGACTCGACCAGAACTGGGTCTGGGAGTCGCAGGCGCCCGACTACGTCCGGGCCATCGCCCAGGCTGCTGACCGGCTGGCAGCTCCGGGCGCGACGGAAGACCTCGGCTTCTCCGTCGCCGCGGGCCAGCGGCCTGTGCCGCTCGCGCTCGACGCCGATGGCCTCTTGGTCTCAGACGGTGATCTCGCCGACGTCGTCGTCGGGGGTCAGCGGCTCGGTGCGCAGGTCGGGGCACTCGACGGCCTCGATGCGACCGACGTCATTCCGCTGTCACTGCCGATACAACCGGTGGTCGCGGACTACAGGGACCTGACCCAGCACTAGGAGGCCGTCATCCGCAGCACCCCCGCCCGTAGGTCGGCGGTCTTGCGCGCCTCGCCGGCGTCCCCGGCCTCGACTCTGCTCCTACGCTCGGAGCCGGCGGCTGGGCAGAGCGCCTGGCCCTCCTTCTCCGTCGAAGCGGTATCCCCCCAGCGAAAGAGCTCCCACATCGTGCACGCTTCCCCCCCAGTCAGTCGCTCGGCGGATGGTCCCCCTCCCCGGCCCGTGCCGGTTCGGCCCCCCGTCGCGGGGCGTCCCACGAGCGCGACCCTCGACGGTTGGCTGCATCGGACCGCTGTGCGGGAGGCCGTCGTGCGAGAGCTGGCGAGCATGCACGGAACCGTGCTCGACGTGGGTTGTGGGACCGCGCCGTACCGCGAGCTCGTGCTAGTGGCGCCGAGCGGTGCAACGCGTCATCTTGGGCTGGACATGACGTCCGATCGCTATCCGGACCAGGAGCTGACGTGGGACGGTCGCGTCATGCCGTTGCCTGACGCGGCGGTGCAGCAGATCTTGTTGACGGAAGTCCTCGAGCACTGCCAGGACCCTGCGTCCGTGCTCGGCGAGTGCTTCCGCGTGCTGGCACCGGGGGGCCGCCTACTTCTCACGGTGCCCTTCCTCTGGCCGCTGCACGAGGTGCCGTACGACGAGTACCGCTACACCCCTTTCGCGCTGGAGCGACTGCTCGGCTCTGCCGGGTTCTCACAGGTCGAGGTGCGCGCGATGGGCGGGTGGGATGCAAGCCTCGCGCAGATGCTCGGCCTCTGGGTGCGACGTCGACCGATGAACCGCTGGAAGCGCGCCGTTCTCAGTCGGATCCTGGTGCCCGTGGTGCGTGTGCTCTCCGCCAAGGATCGGCGGCCTGAGCTGTTCCGCGAGGGCACGATGGTGACCGGGCTCTCGGCCACTGCGGTGAAGCAGCCATGATGGTCGCGCTGCTCTCGGGCGTGGTCGCGCTCGCCCTGGCGCTCGAGCTGCTCGCCCGAGGTCTGGCCAAGGTGGTGGACGAGCCGCTGTGGTGGCACGACCTCGTGACCCAGCGCAAGGAGGCGCAGCTGCGGCGGCTGGCCCGCAACGGGCCGATCGACGTCATCGTGATCGGCACGTCGATGACGTTGTACGGCGTGGACCCGGATCCGCTCGTCCGCGCGACCGGGCTGCGTTGCTACAACGCGTCGATCTACAGAGGGGTCCCGAGCGTGTCGGCACGTTGGATGACCGACGTCGTGCTCCCCGTCGCCCGACCGCGGCTCGTGCTGATCGAGGTCGCGCCGCTCATCGTCAATGACAACAGCCCGCTGACCAGTCGACTGGAGGAGTACCTCGCAGCGCCTGCTCATCGGCTCAGCCGCGGCCAGCGGCTGCGTCGCCGGTGCGAGGATCGCTCCTACGCGGTGCGGCACGCCGGGCTCGTGCGGCGACCGCGAGCGTTCGCCCGCGCCCTGCGGGAGCTGGCGCGTCGACCCGGGCTGCTCGGGTGGCGGGTGCCGCTCGAGGTGGAGGGCAGGCTCGGGCCGCTGGGACAGGGCACTGACCTGCTCGAGCGGAGCTACCGCAACGGGCCGAAGATGCGTGAGCTGATCCGTCAGCAGGCACAGACTGACTTCAACGACGGCGGCGTGCAGAGCGGCGCCCTGCGCGAGATGGCCCGTTCCTCCCGCGCCAGGGGGGCGCAGGTCGTCTACCTGATGCTGCCTGTGCCGACCGAGATGCTCGACGAGATGTTCGTCGGTGGCCGGACCAACTGGATCGCGATGAAGGAGGACCTGCGTCGGCTCGCAGCCGAGGAGCAGGTGCCGTTGATGGACGTCACCGACGACTTCGAGGACTCGTCCTACTACGCGGACATGGTCCACCTGAACGGTCGGGGGCGTGATGCGTTCTCACAACGCGTCGCTGCAGCGCTGGTGCAGCACTTGGCCGGAGCGCTACCGGGAGCGAATGACGCGCGCCGGCAGGCCGACAGCCACGCTGTGTGACGGGAGTTCGCCTCGCACCACCGCGTTGGCGCCAACGACAGTCCCGGATCCGACGGTCGAACCAGCCGTGACCGCGACGCCCCGCGCGATCCAGGCGTCGGCCCCGATCACGGTGGGCGAAGACACGACCGGGGCCGTGGACATGGAGGTGCCGGCTGCCGTGTCGTGATCGTTGTCTCGCAGCGTCGCGCACTCGCCCACTTGAGCACGTTCGTGCAGTGCGAGGTGCTCGACGGCGCTGACCACGACGAAGTGCATGAGCTTGACGCGATCGCCGAGCTCGAAGCGCGCACCGGGCCAGACGTCGAGGACGAGACCGCGGCCGAAGTAGACGTGGTCACCCAGCGCCCAACCGGCGTGGGGCAGGTGGCGCAGGTGAACGCCCCTCTCCACGCGGAGGCCTTCGCCGACGGTGCCACCCCAGAGCCGGATCCAGCGGGCCAGGCGGCGTCCCCGACGTACGCGGGAGGCTTCCTGCGATCGCTTCCACCGCCTCCTGAGCCGAGCCTCGCCCCCTGGGTGCGCGTCGGCGTGCCGGCGCAGCAGCGCGATGCCGAAGTCGAGAGGGGTCATCGGGTCGCCAGCTCCTGCAGCCACTCCGCGAGCGTCGCTGTCTGCTGACGCACGTCGAAGCGCTCTGCGGCTCGCACACGTCCTGCGTTACCCAAGCGCTCCCGCAGCGGGGCGTCGGTGAGCAGTTCGGCCAGCGCGTCAGCCAGGGCGTCCACCTGCTCGGGTGGGACCAAGCGTCCGACGTCGGCGTCGACCATCTCGGGGATCCCTCCGATGTCAGTCGACACCACGGGGACCCCGCGGGCCATCGCCTCCACGAGCACGGTCGGCATCGCGTCCCGATCTCCGTCGGGCGCTACCCGGCAAGGCAGGCACAGCACCTTCGCGCGTCCGACGAGGCCGAGCACCTCCTCGTGGGGCAGCGCACCGTGGAAGCAGATGTGGTCCTGCAGGCCTGCCCGGGTGACCTGCTCGTCCAAGGCCGATCGGAGGGGACCATCGCCGACGACATGGAGAGTCGTCGCGATCCCTCGGTCGCGCAGCTGCCCCACCGCCTCCACCGCTAGGTCCACACCCTTCTTCGCGATGAGACGGCCGACGCAGACGAGGTCGAGGTCACGCTCGACCTGTGGCGCCTCCTGGGGAAGTGTGATGCCGCAGGTGAGAACACGGACGGGCGATCGGGTGCCGGGGAGGGCCTCGAGGTTGTAGCGGCAGACGGTCACGACTTGGTCGGCGAGTGCGAGCTTGACCTCGAGGTTGCGACGACGGGCGTGGATGTCGTTCGCATGCACGGTCATCGACCACGGCGCGCCCAGCAGCGGGCTGAGGCAGGCCGCGGCCGCCGCGCCAGACCAGGCGAAGTGGGCGTGCAGCACCCGGACCCCCTGGCTGCGGAGCTCTGTCGCGACCCCGGGCAGGCGCCACCATCGCAACAGCTCCGGGCGGCTTCTCCCCATCTCCGTGCGCAGCAGCCGGACCCGCCGCAGGAACGTGGAGTAGCCCAGGGGATGTCGCAAGAGGGCTGCGAGGTTGTGCCGGAAGACCTGCGGCCAGTCGTCCGGCACGTCCTCGAGGTAGGTGACCCTCGGGTCGTCCCCGAGATCTCGGTCACCACGGCGAAGAGCCAGGACAGGCACGGTGCTGCCTCGGCGACGCTGCTCGGAGATCTCGCCATCCACGAAAGTCTGCGACAGCTGGGCATAGCGCGCGAGCACGTAGGCCACCTCGAGGGGCGGTGCCGACCGGCCGGGGCGAATCACGGGCGCACGACGGGCGCGAAATCGACGATGCCGCTCGCACCCGGCCGTGCCGCTACCCCGAATCGGGCGACGCCCTTCTGGTCGAACCACACGCGCGAGATGTCCTTGAGACCCATCCCGATGTCGACCAAGTAGGAGCCCTCGCCGACGTTGAGGTCGAGGTCGACCCGGACCTGGGCAGTCTCGCCGCGGCGCAGCGGAGCCACGTAGGGACCGTCGGTGCCGAGAAAGGTGCCGATCATCCCGGCGCCCTCCTTGATGAGTCGGATCCCGAGCGCCGACTCCGGGACATCGGCATGGGCCCGGACCTGAAGCACGAGGGTGGCCCGTTCGCCGGGTGACCACAGCGAACGCGGCTGGCCGGCAGCATCGAGCACCGTGACCTGCTCGAGTTCGACCTCACCAGCGAAGGCGCCGTCCTCGCCCACGTCACGAGCCGCGCTCTGGGTGACAGCGAGGCTGTCGTGGTAGGCGCCGACCACATCGCGCGGGTCACCGGTGAGGGTCGCGCGACCGCCTTCGAGGAGCATCGCACGGTCAGCGAGGCTCAGGACCGCCGCCAGGTTGTGGCTGACGAAGAGCACGCCAGTCCCCTGCTCGCGCAGCTCACGGATCTTGTCGAGACACCGGAGCTGGAACGGCAGGTCCCCGACGGCTAGCACCTCGTCGACGATGAGGAGCTGCGGCCGAGTGTGAATAGCGACCGAGAAGCCGAGCCGCATGAACATCCCCGAGCTGTACTGGCGCACGGGTCGGTCGATGGCGTCGGTGAGCTCTGCGAACTCCACGATCTCGGAGAAGCGCGCCTCGAGCTCCCGCTGCCCGATCCCCAGCAGTCGGCCGTTCACGAAGACGTTCTCTCGCCCAGTGAGCTCGGGGTGGAAGCCCGCGCCGACCTCGATGAGCGGCGCGACGCGTGGTGGGCGCTTCAGGGTGCCGTACGTCGGCCGTGTGACGCCGGCACAGACCTTGAGCATCGTGGACTTACCGGCACCGTTGCGACCGACGATGGCCAGCACCTCGCCGGGTCCGACGGTCGCGTCCACCTCCCGCAGCGCCCACATGTCCGGCGGACGCTCACGCCGACGAACCGTTGCCAACAAGGAACGGGTGCCTCCGGTCGCGAAGCGCTTGAAGATGCCCTCAGCGACGAGCAGGGGGGCGGTCACACCAGGTCCGCGAAGTTGCGCGAGCGCCGTTGGAAGGACCAGGCGCCGAGCGTGAGCAGCAGGGGCGCCACCACCAGGCTGATCGTCACGGCACGCCCGTCGAGCGGTCGGTCGAGGATCGCCGCCCTCCATAGCGACAGGACACCGGTGAAGGGGTTGGCTCGCACCAGGTCGCGCCCCCCCTCGGGAACGATCTCCATGACGTAGAGCACGGGCACGGAGTAGAAGAGCAGGAGCAGGGCTGCGTCCAAGACGTAGCGGACGTCGCGGTAGGCAACATGGAGCCCGCAGGCGAGGATGCCGACAGCGGCGATGAGCACCAGCTGCAGGGGGAGGGCGAGCAGCACCCACAGCGTGTTGACCCCCAGCGTGCCCGTCACGCCTCCGGCTACGAGCAGGATCGCGAGCGGGACGACGAAGGCGAGGCAGGCACCGCCGATCGCCGCGAGCGGGAACACCATCCGCGGCACATCGATCTTGCGCACGAGGGAACTGTTCTCCACCACTGATGTCGTGGCGCCGAGGATCCCTGCCGTGATCAGCGCCCAGGGCATCACACCGGACAGGATGTAGAGCGGGTAGTGCTCCACCCGGGTCACCTTGAAGATCTTGAGGAACACGATGCTGTAGACCAGCGCCTGCACCATGGGCTGCAGCGCGATCAGCGCGACACCGAAGTAACTGCGCTTGAAGCGAGTCTGGAAGTTCTTGCGCGCGAGGACGCCGATGAGCCCCAGGGTCCACCGCAGCCGCGGGTGGGGAACCACCGTGCGCACGATGCTCTGCACCGAGGTCACGTGCGGCTCTTCGCGCGGGCGGCACTTCGGAAGACGGCTCGCGACGCGCGCTGGTCCAGGAGGAAGGCGCGTAGGTCCCACAGTGGGCCGCGCGAGGTCTTCGCCCGGTGGGCTTGGCGGACGACGCGGAGGCTGGCCCGCAGTGAGGGCTTGCGGATGACCCTGTCCTTCCATCGCGCCGGGTTGGCCTCGATGCCGGTGCAGATCCTCCGCACCTTCTTCATCACCTCGGCGTCTGTGGTCCGCGCGGGGTGCAAGACGCGAGCCCCCTCCGTGTAGACGAGTGAGAGGCCAGCGGCTCGCGCCCTGAGGCAGAAGTCGGCGTCCCCCCCGCTGCGCAGGCCAGATGTGAAGCGGACCTGGCCCAGCACCGAGCGCCGGACCGCGAGGTTGGCCGTGGCAGCATAGCCGTCGACCTCGACGTACTGCTTCTGCCTGAGGTGTCTGCGGCTGTCGACCCACTCGGCCGGTGAAGCGCGTCGCCGCAGCGTTACCTCTACGGCACCGCCAGAGAGGTCCGCTACCCGCAGCGCTGCCGCGTGCTCGTGCAGGAGCCTCGGCATCACCTCGCAGTCGGCGTCGGTGAAAGCGACGATCTCGACGTCGTCGGGCAGGGCGTCCACGGCGGCATTGCGGGCGGCATACGAGCCCTGGTTGGTCGGCAGCACGACGACATGCGCACCGTGCTGGCGTGCCACGCGCTCGGTCTCCGGGTCCGGTCCGTCGAGGGCCACCAGGACGTGGAGGCGGTCGGCCGGCCAGTCGAGCCGCCTTAGCGAGCGCAGCGTGTGGGCGATGCCCGGGTCGGCGTGCACTGGTAGGACCACTGCGGCGACGGGCAGGTGCTCTGTCGTGCCGCGCATACCTCCCACGACCCCAACCCTAGACTCTCCAACGACGGCGATCGGAGGCAGGACGAGCGTGCCCATCACGTCCCGTATGGACTACCGGGAGCACCTGCGCCGCGACGCGGCGGCGCACGGGTTGGACCGGGTGCGACCGGGCGCCCTCCTCACCCGCCCTCAGCTGGCGTTCCAGCGGCGCTTACGGGCCGCTGAGTGGGCGAGCAACTGCTGGCCTGGACCCTGGGGGAGGGCCGGTGCCGCGCTGCTGCGCTACCGGCTGCTGCGCGCAGGCACCCGGCTCGGCTTCACCGTCCCCGTCAACACGACCGGGCCGGGCCTCTGCCTCGCGCACGTCGGGACCGTCGTGGTCAGCCGCAAGGCGCAGGTGGGGGCCGACGTCCGCATCCACGCGGGGGTCAACATCGGTGAGAGCGACGGTCGCGCCGCGGTCGTCGGGGACGGTTGTTACCTCGGTCCGGGTGCCCAGCTGGTCGGTGGGATCGAGCTAGGTCCCGGTTGTGTCGTGGGCGCCGGTGCTGTGGTGACGCGGAGCTTCGCCGCAGGCACGGTGCTGGTCGGCGTGCCCGCTCGGGCGCTGCGTTGAGAGCCGAGTTGGTGCACGATGCCCGGGCGGAGCTCGGCGAGGGCCCGCTGTGGGACCGGTCTGCCGGCCTGTTGCGATGGCTTGACATCACGGGGCGGCGACTGCACGCCTACGACCCAGCTCAAGGCCCGCAGCAGCCGGTGGAACTTCCGATGGAGGTCGGCGCCATCGTGCTGTCCCTCGACGGCGGACTAGTCGCTGCGACGGCCGACGGCTTCGCACGGGTCCGGGACGGCGAGCTCGAGCCGGTCGTCGATGTGGAGCGCGGCTTGCCGACGCACCGGATGAACGATGGTGGGTGCGATCCGGCAGGACGGTTCTGGGCCAGCACCATGGACAGGACGGGAGCGGCCGGCGCGGGCACCCTGTGGCGGTGGAACGGGGAGGAGGAGCCAGTCGCTGTCCTGCGGGGCCTCTCCATCGGCAACGGGCTTGCCTTCGACCGTGCGGGCGAGCGCATGTGGTTCGTCGACTCGCCGACGCGTCGCGTCGATCTGTTCGACGTGACGTCGGATGGCGAGCTGACGGGCCGCCGCACGGCCGCGGAGCTGCCCGACGACGTTGCGGGAGTCCCGGACGGGCTGGCCCTCGACGACGAGGGCGGTGTGTGGGTCGCGGTGTGGGGGGGCTGGTGCGTCTTGCGCTACGACGACCGTGGCACGGTGACTGGCCGGATCGACGTTCCAGCGGAACAGGTCACCTCTTGTGCGTTCTCCGACGACGCGCTCTGGGTGACCAGTGCGGCTGTTGGCGTCAGTGGGCAGCCGCAGGCAGGGGGACTCTTCCGCTGTGATCCTGGGGTAGCGGGAGCTCCTGTGCCCGTTTTCCGCGGCTGACCGTGGTCTGCGCGACTCCCGCGACGGACGCGACCGCGATCCAGAAGAGGTCGGCGTAACTGGTGAGGAGGTTGACCGTCAGGAGGTTGAGCAGAGCCACGGCCACCGAGACCGCCCAAGCCCGCTGCAGGGCGTCGAGTCCGCGGGCCACCGCAGAGCGCCACACGAGGACCGCGACGCCGACGAAAGCGAGTAGCACGAGCGCCCCGCTCGCCAGGTACAGCAGCGCGTAGGCGTTGTCGACCGACACGACCCCGACCCGCGAGTAGACCGACTCCGTCACGCCAGTGTCGCTCTCGCTTGCCTGCCCGAGCACGGAGAACTGGGCCGGGTCTCGGACGATCTCAAGGATCTCCAGGCGGAACTGCGCGCTGCTGGCCGTTGTGGACTCCCCGCTGCTGTCCTCTCGCAACTCGGCCAGGGTGCCGGAGTTCTGCAGCACGACGATCCCGAGGGCGAGTCCGATGAGCAGGACCGCGCGCAGTCGACGCGGGTCGAGGTGGGATGCCTGTGTCAGCAGGAAGACGGGAAGCGCGACGGCCACCATGAGCATCGGGCCGCGGCTCAAGGTCATCACGAGCGCGACGAGGACAAGTGGCATCGCGGCGAAACACCCGACTTTGGCCCAGGTCTGGCGCGTCGTGAGGGCGAGGGCGACCAGGAGTACGAAGGCCAGCGCGAGGAACATGCCGAAGGCGATCGGATGGCCGAAGCTGGCTTCGA
Organism: Mycobacteriales bacterium; assembly: GCA_030697205.1. Taxonomy (NCBI): domain Bacteria; kingdom Bacillati; phylum Actinomycetota; class Actinomycetes; order Mycobacteriales; species Mycobacteriales bacterium. Next base: position 72,915 of record JAUYQP010000034.1, on the reverse strand, counting down.
CGCGGGCGGTCGACAGACGCGACGTGGCCTTCGCCCACTCGTCGGCCTGGTACTCCGGTGTGACCCACGTGAAGAAGGGGTTGGGCTTCCCCGCCCGCTCCCGCAGCGCCACGACGCACAGCGGCACGGCGGCGGCGGCGAGCGCCCACGAGGCAGCTCGCAATGCCCCGGGGAGGAGCAGCACCACCCGGAATACCGCGTACGGAAGCAGGACGAGCAGCAGGAGCGCAGCGGTGAGGCCGAAGGCCCCCTCGAAGTTGAGTGCGTAGGACAGGGCCCGCAGCCCCACGAACACCAGCACCGCCACGTCGAGCGGGCCGAGCCGCAGCCGGTGGCACTCCCGCAGCGCCAGCGGGAGGAGCAGCGCCGACACCACCGCCACCGGCGTGATGCCGAGCTGTGTGCCACCGACGTACTGACCGTAGTAGACCGGCACGCAAGCGATCGCGACGAGGCCGATCGCGACAGCAGCGCGAGGCCGGGCCAGGGCGAGGTGGGCCAGCAAGGCGCCGACGGTGGCTCCGAGGAGCAACGGCGCCGGCAGGAAGCCCGACGTCGCGGCGAAGACGACGATGACGGCAGCCCCGGACGTCAGTGGCCCGGCGGCGGACGCCAGGCGGACGCGCATCACATCGCCGGTCACCCTTGCACTCTAGGCTGGGGACGTGACTTCGACGGGTAATCGCGCGGCCTACGGACCGCGTTCCAAGGCGGTGTTCTACTCACGGTGGGCCTTCAGCAAGGCACTCAGGACCGCTGCTCGAACACCTGATCGCGACCAGGCGGCAACCCTCGTCTACTGGCCGCCGCCGACAGACGCTCGTGCCGCAGCCGACGTCGTCGGCCGGATCTGCTTCTACCTCCGGGGCAGCGATGTGCCGGTCGTGGTGCCCGGCGTCTCCGAGGTCGACCCGGCAGCGGCTCCCTACCTCGACGCGACTCTCGTGGGCCCAGGGCCCTGGCAGTCGCAGGGCGCCGCGGGGTCCCCGTTGCACCTGCTGCACGACGTGCGGCCGCGGACCCTGCCGGCCGTGGCGAGGGTGCTGCGGAGCAGCCTTGTCGTCGATCCGTCGCTGTCCTACACGTCGGAGTTCGTGCCCTACCGCCTGCTGCGGGCGGTCTTCTGCGCGCCGTTTGTCCAGGGCCCGCTGCGTGACGAGATGCTCTCCGGTCACCGCCCCGGCGCGAAGGCCTTCGTGATGGGGACCGGTCCGTCTGCGGCCCTCGTGGACCCCGACGCGGTCGACGCGGACGTCCGGATTCTCTGCAACTCTGCCGTGCGCAACAAGGAACTGATCTCACGCCTGCAGCCGACCCACGTCGTCTTCGGTGACCCGATCTTCCACTTCGGTCCGAGCCGCTACGCGGCCGCCTTCCGAGCGGACCTCCGGGAGGCCCTCGCGCTGGCGCCGTTCACGGTGGTGGTACCAGAGCACTCGGCTTCTCTCATCCTCGAGCACGTACCCGAGCTGTCCGGCCGGCTGGTGGGACTGGCGACTGCCGGAGACTGGAACATCCCCTCGCGGGAGGAGCCTCGGGTCAGGGACAGCGGGAACATCCTCACCCAGTTCCTGCTGCCGATCGCCTTCGCACTGGCCGACTCCGTGGACGTCGCCGGCTGCGACGGACGGCAGCCGACCGAGAACTACTTCTGGAAGCACAACCCCGGTACGCAGTACGACCAGCAGCTCATGAACGACGTCTTCGAGGCCCATCCCGCCTTCTTCCGGTACCGCAGCTACGCCGACTACTACGACCGCCACCTGACGCAGCTCGAGCAGCTCATCCGGATCGGTGAGGAGCAGGGCAAGTCCGTGCGCGGCACTACGCCGTCGTGGATGCCACCGCTGGCCTCACGTGGGGCCCCTGTCCCCGAGCAGTAGGCCGAGGATCTGATTGGCCACGACGTCCCAGTCGAGGTCCCGGACCGAGGGGTGCGAGGAGCGGTTCCGACCCTCGCCCGCGAGGCGGGCCGCGGTCGCCGCGAAGCGCGATGGCTCCACGGTAACCACGGCAGGATGGTCGATGCCCGGAGTAGCCACCACGGGAAGGCCAGCCGCCAAGTACTCGAGGACCTTCATCGGGTCCATGCTCGCCGTGAAGCTCGAGGCTCGGTGCGGCACCAGCCCGACAGCGGCCCGCTGCAGCAGCCCTGGAACCAGTCCGGTGGCGACGGGGCCGAGCCAGGTCGCCCCGGTCGCGAGTAGCCCGGCCTCGTGCGTGCGCCGGGCCGGGCCGGCGACGACCACCGGGAGGTACTGGGCCACCTCCGCCAGCAGGGTGAGGTCCACCCGGTCCTCGATGACTCCCACGTAGACCGCAAACGGACCATCCGGCAGGCCTGCAGGGGCGGGTCGGTCTCCGTCGTAGGCCGAGAGGTCAACGCCGTTGCGCACCACGACAGGCTCGACCCGGTAGTCGGCCCGCAGCCGGCGCGCCAGCTCGTCGGACACCGCTGTCACCACGTCCACCCGGGGCAGCGATCGGTAGCCGGCTTCGACCCTGGCGCGCAGATGGGCGAAGGCCGGGTGCTCGCGCCAGTCATCGACGGCATCGAAGCCGCATCGTCCGGCCAGGTGGGGCAGTAGCGGGGCCCACAGGGGTGTCGCGGCGACGTGCACGGCGTCCTGAGGCAGCAGCGGTCGCAGAGCGTCGGCGGTGCGTCCCCACTGCGCGACCGGCAGGACCGGCACGGTGACGTCGAGGAGTCGCGTACCGGGCAGCCACGACTCACGTTCCCGCACCCGCGGACCCAGCACGCGACGAGAGAAGCGCGGGAAGTCCACGACCGTGACCGGACCCCGATCCGCCCAGCGGGTGACGAGTGCTCGCCACCGGGTGCCGTGCCCCTCGAGCTGCGCCCATCTGGTGCCCAGGAGCGCGACGACGGGAACCCCCTGAAGCCCTTCCGTCATCCTGCCTCCTCATCCGTCGCCCGACTGGCATCATGCCCGCATGCACGCGCTCGCGCCGGTGGGCGTCGTCGTCGTCGCCTATCGCTCCGCTGAGTACCTCCCGGCCTGTCTGGCACCACTGCCGCGCGACGAGCTGGCGGGCGTCGTCGTGGTCGACAACGGCTCCCCGGATCGCAGCGCAGCCGTGGCCCGCCTGCTCGGCGCGGAGGTCCTGGAGCAGGGCAACGTCGGCTTCGGCGCGGGCTGCAACACCGGCTGGCGCCACCTCGCTGGCCGGTGCGAGTGGGTCCTGCTGCTCAACCCCGACGCCGTGATCGACGCCAAGGCGCTGCGGGCCCTTCTCGCCTACGCCTCGGCACGGCCTCGGCTCGGCCTGGTTGCGCCACGGTTGACCGCCAACGCGCGGCCCTCGTGGTCATCGGGTCGGTTGCCGACGCTCGCCACCGAGCTGCGCCCCCTCTTGCCTGCTCCGGTGGGCCGGCTGCTGCCCGCGCGGCGCACGCCCGTGGACGAGGTCCGCGACGGGCCGGTCGGCTACGTCGAGGGCGCGGTGATGCTCGCGCGAGTAGCCGCGCTGGACGCGGTGGGCGGCTTCGACGAGACGTACTTCCTCGCCTATGAGGAGATCGACCTCGCGCACCGGATGGCGCTGGCCGGATGGACTGTGGAGCTGTGTGCGACAGCAGTCGCCGAGCACGTCGGTGGGGCCTCGCGCGCCCAGGACGACTTCGCCGGCGTCGACCACCCGACCCGCAGCCTGCTCCACTACCTCGCCACCTGGCGGGGTCCCAGAGCCGCCCGGGTCTGGGTATTGGCGGCGCGACTGAGCTGGCGGTTGCGCGCCCGGACAGGTCGGATGGCGGACGGCGAGCTGCGGCTACGGCTGCAGGGTCTGGCGACTCCGCTGGTTCCAGGCGAGGGCGGCAGTCGGTTCAGAGCGCGAGGGCGGCGCGCACCGCGCTGAGGTCGCGCTCGAAGTCGTCCGCGCGCACCGCACGCAGCGCAACCATCTGCTCGGTCAGCTCGTCGGCCCGCTCCAGTGCCGTGGTCACCGCCGCGGTGAGATCGGCCGCACTGTGCTCGGCGAAGATCGTCCCACCCGCGAACCAGGTGCGCAGCGCGGTAGTTGCGCTTGCGACGAGCGGCTTGCCCGCGGCCAAGGCCTCGTAGCCCGCGCGCTGCATGGTGTGCTCCCGCGTCGTCAGGGCGAGCACCACCGAGCACCTTGCCAGGTGGCTGGCGTAGTCCTCGTCAGGGAGCCAACCCGTCAAGGTCACGTTAGGTGGCCAGTCCAGCTGCGCGCCGGCGCCGCGCGGCGTCCCCGTCAACACGAACGGCGTTCGCGGTATCGACCTCGCAGCCTCGGCCACGGCCGCCAGCGGCTCGTCGGGTGCCCAGGCGCAGGGGAACAGCACGGAGCCGTCCGGGTCCTCGGCAGGCGCAGCTCGTGCCGGCGGGTCGTGGAGAACGAGCACGGATGTCCCCGCTCGCTCCACATGACCGGCAAGTGGCGCGTTGGTGACGATGACGGCGTCGGAGTGCCGGGCGAGAAGCGGGAGCACGCGGTTGGGTCGGTTTCCGTAGTGCATCCGCAGGACCGCACCGGTGTGCGCGTCGATGGCGAGGCGACGCCCGGGCAGTCGCCGATACAGGACCGCGAGCGCGACGAGAGGTATTGGGGGGGCCATCACGACGAGGCACCTGGGCCGCAGTCTCATCAGCAGCGCGATGGTCCGACTCAGCTGTACGGTCCAGCGCCACAACGCGGTCGCTGGCGTGCGGCGCGCGTCGGAGGTGATGAAGACAGGGGTGGCCCCGAGCCGCTCTGCCAGGTCTGAGCTGCGCCCGTGGTGCACCCATGAGACGAACACCACGTCGCTCACTCCGAGGCCAGCCTCGCCGTCACGCCGCCATCCACGACGAACGACTGCCCTGTGATGAACCCGCTGCGCTCGTCGTCGAGCAGGAAAGCCACCGTGTGGGCGATCTCCCGCGGTCCTGCGATGCGTGCGAGAGGTGTGCGTGACTCCAGCGCGGCGAGTGCTTGCTGTGGTGTGCGTGTGCTGTCGCGGTCCCAGCCAGCTCGCAGCATGGGGGTGTCCGTTGCGCCGGGGAGCACCGCATTGACACGGGTGCGGGGCCCGAGCTCTACCGCCGCTGCGCGCGAGTAGGACACCAGTGCCGCCTTGCTGGTTGCGTAGCTGGCCATCTGGTCCGTTGTCGCGAGTGCGTGCACGGAAGCGACGTTCACCACCGCTTCGAGTGTGTTTGCCAGCCGAGCCGTCAGCTGGTGCGGAGCGACCACGTTGACCTGGAGGACCGACGAGAGCTCGCTCGCCGTCAGGTCGCGTAGCGGCCGCAAGATCTGCTCGGCCGCGTTGTTGACGAGACCGGCGGGCGCCTCCTCGGCCAGCAGCTCCACCGCCCGGGTGACGTCCGCCGGGTCGGTCAGGTCGACGTCGATCCGACGGTGTGTCCCGGCGAGCGCCGGCACCCCAGAGCGGTCAAGGCCCACGACCCGCCAGCCCTGCTCGCGCAGGAGCATCACGACGGCTGATCCGATGCCGCCCTCACACCCGGTGACGACGGCGGTCCGGGTCACGCGGCGGGCCCGGTCCGCTCGGCCCGGAGGCCCGCGAGCAGGTTGTCGACCGCGCGGGCACTGACTCGGGCCACTCCTTCCGCGGTGTTGCTGCCGTTGTGGGAGCCCAAGATGACCCTGGGCAGGTCGCGCAGCGGGCTGTCGGAGGGGAGCGGCTCGGTCTCGAAGACGTCAAGGGCGGCACCGCCGACCTGCCCGGAACGCAGGGCCTCGACCAGGGCAAGCTCGTCTATCAGCGGCCCACGACCCGTGTTGATGATGCGGGCACCCCGTTTCATGCGAGACAGCGAGTGCGCGTCAAGCAGATGGCGGGTGGCGGCGGTCAGCGGGCAGTTGAGGCTGAGGAAGTCGACCTCGGGCAGGACCTCGTCCAGTTCGCGCACGATGACCCCTGCGGCCGCAGCGCGCTCGCGCATCGCAGGGTCGGCATCGACGCCGAGCACCCGCATGTCCATGGCGAGGGCCCTCTTGCACAGCGCGAAGCCGATACCGCCGAGCCCGACCACGCCGAGCGCCTTTCCGCCGAGCGACGTTCCTTCGACCTTCGGCCAGCTGCCGCCCCGGATGCCAGCGTCGAGCACGTGCAGTTGTCGCGCGAGCATGACGAGGTAGCCGACGCAGACATCGGCGACCTCGCCGTCGAAGGTGCCCGGGGTGTTGGTGACGAGGATGCCGAGACGGTCAGCGGCGTCGCGGTCGATGCCGTCGACGCCGACCCCCCACTTGGACAGGATCCTCAGTCGACCCGCGGCCTTTTCCAAGACAGCCGCCGTGAACTGGTCGTCGCCTGCGATGACGCCGTCGTAGCGGTCGATCACGTCCAGCAGCTCGGCTTCCGACAGCGCTTGGACCACCTCGGGCAGGTCGACGAGGACGCCCTGCGACTGGAAGCGGTGCGCGAACTGGGGAAAGCTCACGCCCATCTGCGGGCAGGTGATGAGGACCCGGTCAGCCACGCTCCGCCGCCCTCTGCGCCATCAGCGCCTCCACGACGTCCCAGTCGATCTGCTCATCGATGTCCCATGCCTCTGCACGGTCGATGGGGAAGAGCATCGGCCGCTCGCCGATCCTATTGCCGCGGAGCTCCAAGACATCCCGGGGGAAGAGGTAGATGTTGCTGTTCTCCTCGTAGACCGCCGGGAGGTCTTGCGTGCGCAGGAGCACCGCCGGATCGTGGTTGACGGCCGTGCCGTCGGCCCACCAGAGCCGGGTCTGGAGCGATGTCACTCCGAAGAGGCTGTCGTGCTCCGGAGCCGCCATCAGCGCCTCGACCGCCCGCCGCACGGTCGTGGGTTGCAAGAGGGGGTTGGTGCTGTGGGTCTGCAGGTAGAGGTCGGCCTCGGCAAGCGTGACGTCGTGCAACAGGATCGCGTTCATCGGCACCTCACCGCCGAGCAGGTGCTCAGGCCGAGGGACGACCCGAACCTGCGGGAAGTTGCGGGCGGCGTCCTCTGCGATGAGCTCGCTGTCGGTGTCGATGAGCACTTCGTCAACGACTCCGGAGTCGAGCAGGGCCTGTACGACATGGTGGTACAGCGGCCGCCCCTGGAGGATCCGGTAGTTCTTCCCTGGCACGCGCTCGCTCGAGTGCCGCATGGGGACCAGGCCGACGATGTGCGTCACGCGCCCTCCTCGGGGGTCGCTCCGTAGTCGATGACACGGTCGGTTCCCAGATCGCGCGCGCCGGGGCGGACAGCGGCTGGATAGTAGAAGCGCCGCTTGAGGTCCGCCCGGACCGGACCGGCCTGCTGGAAGCCCTGATATGTGCCCAGGAACTGCGCGGTCCGGAAGGACAAGATGTCGCCAGCCTCCCGGAGTCGCCGCTCCCGAGTCGCGTGGGCTAGGTCGCTGCCGGCGTTGAGGAGCGCCAGCCAGGCCGCCTCCCCGGCAGGCATCTCCTGGTCCTCGTAGATCGCCTTGTGCGCGATCGCCTCGCGCCGGTAGCGGTTGGCGACCTGCAAGAAGGTCTCCCGGTGCGCGTGGACGACAGGTGCGCTGGCGATGTAGGCCACCTTGTGACCGTGCTCGATCGCGTTCTTCGCCCAGGCGAGGTCCTCCAGGCCGGTCAACTCCTCGTCGTAGGGCCAGCTCTCCCACAGCGAACGGCGCACCGCGGCGTTGGCGTTGTTGCAGAAGGGGTGGCGCTGCGCCGGGTCGCTGCGCGGCGGGAACCAGCGGTCGAGGATGCGGTGCTCGCTGAAGCGGGTCTGCTCGTTGCCGATCTGGCGGCCGTACGACAGGGCTACGGCCGGGTCGACGAAGGGAGCCACCATGTCCTGCAGCCAGGAGGTGTGCACCGGGTAGACGTGAGCTGACACGAAGAGCAGCACGTCGCCAGTGGCAGCCCGGCAGCCGACGTTGAGAGCCCTCCCGAACGAGAACGACTCAGGGGCGATGTGGTGGACCTCGGCGTCGAACCGCCGAGCGATGTCGAGGGTGGCGTCGGTGGAGCCCGAGTCCACGACGACCACCTGGTCCGGGGGTACGGCCTGCCGGGAAAGGCCGGTCAGCAGCCGGCCGATGTGCTCCTCCTCGTTGAGGCACCGGATGACCACGGTGGTGGTCAATCCTGCCTTCTGAGGGCGCGCTTCCGCCACCACGTGCCCTTACCTCCGTCTGCTTCGCGCCAGTGAGTCGGGTGGCGCAGACCCTAGCCGAGCAGACGCTGCAGGATGCCTGCGTCGCGGAGCTGTCGACCGACGTCTCGCTTCCGGTGCCGGTGACGTGGTCGAACTCCATGAGGACACTCGGTGCTGCTTCGTACGGCAGCCGACCATGTGGCAGGCGGCCCTGGCGTCAGCCATCTGGCGTGCGGAGCGGGCATGGTGTGGACATGGCGAACCCCCGGGCGCTTCCTCACCTGGTGGTGAGGGCCGGTCGGACTGGGCCGGCGCCCGGGGGTCTGGTGCCTGTCGTTGGAGTCGCCGTGACGCCCGTAGAAGGCGCGCGGTGATCCAGCAAGCTGTCCTTGCTACGGCGTCCTAGCGGACAGCCACCTCACGAGTCCCAGAAGTACTGATTCTGGACCACCTCCTCTCCCGTGTGAGACCACGGTACGACGCGATCCCGGGTCTGTCATCGGAAAATCCGCGGGTCGCTCACGCCGGCGTGTCATGCGCCGATGGGACCGCGAAGGCGGACAGTGGTCCGCTGACCTGGAGGTCGCCATGGTGCTGTCGGTGCTCCCGTGGGTGCTCTCGCTCTGGCTCGTGCTCTCCGTCGTGGCGCTGCTGCTGACCGCGGCGATCTGCCGCAGCGGGCACCTCGAGGACGAGCACTGGGAAGCGCTGGACCGAGCCGGTCAGCCGTCGAGGTAGCGCACCTCTGCGCCCACGGCGTCATAGGTCGCGAGCGCACGCGCGTCGCGGCTGACAAGCGTGAGGCCGTGCTCCACGGCCGCGGCTGCGACGAGGGCGTCGTAGACCGAACCGCCCGAGACCCGCAGTCGGCTGAAGGAGTCGAGGAGGGCTGTCGAGCGCTCGGAGCTGAGGTGGCGGGTCTCGGGGAAGCCGCGCGCTAGCAAAGCAGCGGCCACGGCGGGGCTGACCCGCTGGTCGCCGGGCAGCCGTGTCAGGACCGAGAACGTCTCGAAAGCGGCGTGGCCGGCGAGCCCCAGGACGCGGCTGTGCAGAGCCTCCACGACGGCGACGTGGCTCTCGTGATCCTCAACGAGCCACGGGACGGCGACGCTGGTGTCCAGTAGCAGCAGCGGCAGCGGCAGCTCAGCGACGGTCGGCATCGCGCAGAGCCCGCACGTCGTCGTCGGACAACGGCACCCCGGTCTTGCTCACGACGAGGCGGCCACCGATCTCGTGCACGCGGTCAGCGGCGACGGGCGCGAGCCGCAGCGCTGCGCCGTCGAGTTCGATCTCGACCTCGCCCGGGACGAGCCCTATGCGGTCACGTAGCTCCTTGGGCACGACGAGCCGTCCGGCCCTGTCGATGGTAGTTCTCATACCATGAGGCTACCATCAAGATGGGAATGCTACTGGGGTGCTGTCGGAAGGGAAGTCGGCCAGCCGCTCGGGCAGCGGGTCGGCCGTCAGGCAGGCGACGGTCAGCAGCAGGGCGGCCAGCGCGGCGGCCCCGACCGCGGAGCGGTCGCGTCGTACCGAGGCCAGGAGCCAGGCCGCGCAGCCGAGCGTGAGGAAGGCCCACGTGACCAGCACCGGGCTGAGGCCGCGGTGGATCGAGATGTGGCCGGCGAAGACGTCCATGAGCGGGTCGTGCGGCATCCGCAGGTAGCGGAAGGCGAGGTCGGGCGCGATGCTCAGCAGCTGGCCGGCGAGCGCGGCGCCGAGCGGGTTGACCCACCGGCGGGTCGTCACCATGACCGTGGCACCGACTGCCAGACCGAGCCCCCAGCCGACCTGCTGGTGGAGCAGGTAGTGCCACCACGTGCCACGGGAGTGGTAGGCGGTGGCAATGCCGTACTGCAGTGCCACGATGCCTGCCACGATCCCTGCGACGGCGGCCCAGCGGGCGGCGCTCCGGGGACTCATCCGTGGTCGTCCAGGTGCTCGAGCAAGATCTCCTGCTCCTCGGCGTGCTCGGCCCAGCCGGGGTCGTAGGTGCGGTAGCGGACCGTGCCACTGCCGTCGAGCAGGACGTAGCCGGGCTGGCACGTCGTGGCAGCGCGTGGCAGGGCGAGGACACGGGCGAGGTCCTGGCGCAGGACCACGGGGTACGACGACAGGCGCGCTGTCCGCGCGGGGCATCCCCTGCCGGGGACGACCACCATCGTGGGGCGGCCGTCGACGGCGTCGAGGCCGTCGACCCGCTCGGACAAGGTGAAGACGTCGAGCTGCAGCAGGCCGTCGTCCGGGGCGCTCGCGTGACCGGTCGCGAACCACGCCGTCACGAGGGCAGAGGCCGCGAACCACCCGCTGATGACCCAGAGGCGCGCGTTCCCATGGGCCACATGGAGGAATGTACGGGTGAGTGCAGCGTCACCCGGTCGGTACTTCGGAACGGGGGCGGCAGTGGTCGATCCCTGTAGGGCCTTCCCCCGAGGCCCTGTAGACGAAGGACGTTGCTGTGATGGACCTGCTGGAGAGCGGCATCCCCCTGTCGCTGCTGCTGGACCTGGCCTTCGGGCCGCACTCCGAGGAGCTCCTGCGCGCCGAAGCCGCCGACACCGCCCCCGACGCCGCGTAGCCCTCCGACCGCGCCGCCCGCACGGCGCCCCGCTCCGCCCCGCCCGCCACCCCCCAACCTTCCGCTTGTGCGCCGGTGTCGGCGCTACGGGACCCTGTAGCGCCGACACCCACGCACAAGCGGGGGTAGTGGGCAGGGGCTGGAGCGAGGGGTGTGGACAACCGCGGACGGTCGTCTGCGGAGCGCGGGACAGTGCGCGGATGGACGACGCGCCGTGCCCGCCTGAGGGGACGCCTGACGCACCGCTCCCGGCGGCCGGGCGGCGACCCTCGGTGCGGCCGGACGTCCCCACGGGGGCCTTCACGCGCCGCGCCGCCCTCGCGGCCGGCTGGACGACCGGGCAGCTCGACACGGAGCTCCGAGCGGGGCGGCTGCTGACCGTACGACGGGGCGTGTACCGCTCGGCCAGCGCACCGCTGCCGCCGATCATCCCGCCACCGACCGGTCCGCTGATCGTTACGCCGGACGGCCCGCGCCCCCTGCTGGCGGAAGGCCGCGAGCCGGACCGCTACGCGCAGCGGCGCGCCGAGCTCTGGGCCGCGGCACGGGCGGCGGCGGCGGCCACGGGAGACGAGGTGGCGGTGACGCACGAGGCGGCTGCGGCGTACCACGGTCTGTGGCTCGTCCGCCCGTGGACGGGACCGCCGACCGTGAGCCGGGTGCGCGTGAAGGGCGAGGGTCGTCCCGGCGGGACCGCGCCCGCGCCGCTGGTGTCGGAGCTGCCGAGGTCGCACCTGATCGAGGTCGACGGCGTGCTGGTCTCGATGCTCGAGCGGACCGCGGTGGACCTCGCGCGCCGGGGTGACCCGCTGCTCGCCGTGGTCGCGATGGACTCGGCGCTGCGGCTCGGCGCGACTCGGGAGAGCCTCCGGCGGGTGGTCGAGGAGTGCCGCGGCTGGCCGGGCGTGCGGCTCGCGCGGGAGATGGTCGAGTTCGCCGACGACCGGTCGGAGTCGGGGCTCGAGTCGATGGCGCGGTGGCGGTTCCACGAGTTCGGATGGGAGCCGCCGGAGCCGCAGGCATGGCTGCGCGGCCTGGTCGACCACTCCGACGTGCGGGTCGACCACGCGTGGCTGCGGCGACGGGTCGTGGGCGAGGCGGACGGAATGCTGAAGTACGACGAGGACCGCTTCGCGCTGCGCAAGGAGAAGCGGCGGGAGGACGCGATCCGGGAGGACGGGTTCGAGGTGTTCCGCTACACCTACGACGAGACCGTCTACCGGCCGGAGGACCTGCGACGCAAGGGCGAGCGCGTCTTCGAGCGCGCCGCCCGCAACCGCGCCTCCTGACGTCCGCGCCTCGGGACGTCCGCGCCCCCGGGCGTCCGCGCCGGCTCCGTTGCGGCTTGTGCGCCGCTGTCGGCGCAAGCGCCCTCCGTAGCGCCGACACTCGCGCACAAGCGGGACTGCTCCGCGGGCGGCTGCGGCCTTTGCGCCGCTGTCGGCGCACCAGCGCCTCGTAGCGCCGACACCTGCGCACAGGCGGGAAGGAGGGCGCGGGGAAGCGGAGCGGCGGGCGGGCGCGTAACCCCACAGCCGGGTCGGGCGATGACGGGACCAGTACGGCGCGCGGCCACCTGGTCGGCGCCGGCCCACCGTCCCTCACCCCGACCCCGGAGGTCGCCGTGCTCCCCCTCGTCGAGATCCTCATCACCAAGCTCGCCACCGGCGGCCTGCTCGTCAAGACCACCGTCGCCGGCGTCGCGACCGTGACGACCCTCGGCGCGGGTGCGGCCGCGGGCGTGGTGCCGGTGGACAACCCGTTCAGCGGGCCGCAGACGGTCACGGTCAGCACGGTCGACGACAGCGACGACGACGCGGACGACGCTGCCGAGGACGCCCGCGAGGCTGCCGAGAAGGCCGCCGAGGCCGAGGCGAAGGCTGCCGCGAAGGCTGCTGAGGACGCCGCCAAGGCAGCGGCGAAGGCTGCCGAGGCCGAGCAGAAGGCCGCTGAGAAGGCCGCGAAGGACGCCGCCAAGGCCGCCGCGAAGGCTGCCGAGGAGGCCGAGGACGACGCCCGCGAGGACGACGACGACAGCGACGACCGTGACGACGACTCCCGCGAGGACGACGACGACTCGGACGACCGTGACGACGACTCCCGCGACAGCGACGACGACAGCGACGACAGCGACGACGACGAGGACGACGCTGACGAGGACGCTGACGAGGACGACGACAGCGACGACGACAGCGACGCTGACGAGGACGACGACGACAGCGACGAGGACTGACCCGCGTACGACGCCCGCGCCCGCCTGAGCGACTGAGCCGCAGAGCGTGACCGCGCCCGAACCGCGCAGGGAGCCGGACCTCACCGAGGTCCGGCTCCCTCGCGTGCCCGGGCAGGCCAGGCCGCACACTCGCAGCGTGACCGCGCTCGAGGACGCCTGGGAGGCCGCCCGCCTCGGCGAGCCCTGGGCCCTGCGGGTCGTGTGGGAGACGCTCGCGCCGCAGGTCGCCGGCTACCTGCGCGGCCGGGGCGCGCTCGAGCCCGACGACCTGACCAGCGAGGTGTTCCTCGCGCTGTTCCCCCGGCTGCCGGGCGTCACCGGCGGGGTGGCGGGCCTGCGGACGCTGACCTTCGCGATCGCCCACGCGCGCCTCGTCGACGACCTGCGCCGCCAGTCCCGCCGCCAGCCCACCGTCGAGCTCGAGCCCCACCACGACACCCGCACCGCACCGTCCGCCGAGCAGGAGGCGCTCGCGTCGCTGGAGGTCGACGGCGTACGCCGGATCCTCTCCTCGCTCCCGGACGACCAGCGCGACGTGCTGCTCATGCGCCTGGTGGGTGATCTGTCCGTCGAGCAGGTCGCGGCCGCGATGGGCCGGTCGCAGGGCTCGGTCAAGCAGCTGCAGCGGCGCGGGCTGCTGGCGCTGAAGGCGCAGCTCGCGGACCGGGGCGTAACCCCGTGAGCCACTCCGACGATGACAGCCCTGAGATGACCGACTTCCGCGACGCAGACGACACCGCCGGGCTCGACGACCGGGCGGTGGAATCCCTGCTGTCAGGACGATCGGTCCCCGGCGAGCCCGGCTTGAGCGAACTGCTCGCCGAGCTGCGCGCCGCCTCGACCGCGGCACCCGTCGCGCCCTCCGCGGCCCTGGCCGCCTTCATCGGTCTCGACGCTCCGTCCCCCCTCGGCGTCGAGGCGATCGGTCACGTCACGGCGGCCGCGCCGGCCGCCGTGACGTGGTCGCAGGCCGACCCGACCTCGGTGCTCGCGCTGCCCTCGGGCGAGGTCGCGCTGCCGTCGGGGTTGCAGGCCGTCGTCAGCCCGGCCGCCCCCCGCGGACGCCGCCGGGTCGCCGCGCTCGCCGCGTCGGTCGCGGCGGCGCTGGCCGCTTCGCTCGTCGGGGCCGCCGCGGCCAACGCGCTGCCCGGCCCGGCGCAGACCGCGGTCGCCGGCACCGTCAACGCGCTGACGCCTTGGGACCTCCCGACCCGCGACGACGACGCCACGGATGACGACTCGCTGGACGAAGACGCCCCGACGCCGGTCGAGACGATCGCGCCCCCGGTCACGACCCGGTCCACCGAGGCGCCCACGCCGAAGCCCACCCCGAGCGACGACGACTCCGACGACGACTCCGATTCTGATGACTCCGACGACAACTCGGGCCGCGGCAGCGACGACAGCAGCGATGACAGCAGTGACGACTCCGACGACCGCGAGTTCGATGACCGCGAGTCCGACGACAGCGACGACTCGACCTCGAGCGGCTCGGGTAGCGGCAGCGGCTCGGACAGTGACTCCGACGACGAGGCCGACGAGCCCGACGACTCCGACGACCGCACCGACGACTCCAGCGGCAGCGGCTCCGACGACGAGCCCGACGAGCCCGACACCGACGACTGACCGCCCGGTCAGCCCACAGCCAGCCCCGCCACCAACCCCCCCCGCTTGTACGCCCGTGTCGGCGCTAGCGGGCCCCGTAGCGCCGACAGCGGCGTACAAGCGGGAGGTGGAGAGGGGGCCGGCGCGGGGAGGGAGGAGAGGGCGTGGGGGTCAGGAGCGCAGGAGCAGGGCCTCGAAGGCTTCGGCGAGGGCGGCCGTGACGGGGCCGACGGGCAGGACCCGGCCGTCGAGGCGGGTGACCGGGGCGACGCCGCGTACTGAGGACAGCAGCAGTACCTCATCGGCGGCGGCGAGCTCCGCGACGGTGCCGCGCCGCAGCTCCCACGGCACCGGGCACACCGACAGGGCGGCCTGCAGCGTCGTACCGGGAAGGGTCGAGACGTCGGCCGGGTCCGGCGAGACGAGCACGCCGTCGCGCACCCACGCGACGGTCGAGGTCGGGGCCTCGAGCACGTAGCCGTCGGTCGACACCCAGACCGCGTCGTCCGCGCCGGCGGCCTCGGCGGCGCGCAGGGAGGCCATGTTCACGGCGTACGACGTGGCCTTCACCCCGCCGAGCAGCCACGGGGCGTCGGCGCGCAGGCCCGCGGGGACCCCGAGCGGCAGCGTCACGGCCGACACGCCGGCCCGCTGCGCGACCGTGACCGCGGGGATCTCCGACGCGAGCGCGAAGCCGACCCCGCCGCGGGTGCAGACCAGCCGCAGGGAGCCCTCGGAGGAGGGGTACGCCGCAGCCGCGCAGCGGGCGAGCTCGTCCCACCCGCCCGGCAGTGCGAGGTCGAGGCGGGCAGCCGAGCGGGCCATCCGGTCGAGGTGCGCCTGGAGCAGGCGCACGGAGCCGCCCGCGATGCGGAGCGTCTCGAAGACCGACTCCCCGCGCAGCAGGCCGACGTCGTCGGCGCGCACCACCGGGGTCGTGGGGTCGACGACGACGGGCGGTGGGCCGAGCAGGGCGAGAACGGTCACGCGATCTAGTCTCGCGGGATGGGCCGCGACGGTGCGCAGGTGGGTGCGGACTGGCAGAGCGCGCTGCGCGAGAAGGGCTACCGGCTGACGCCGCAGCGCCAGCTCGTCCTCGAGGCCGTCGGTGCGCTCGGCCACGCGACGCCCGACGAGATCGCCGGGGCCGTGCGCGAGACCGCGAGCGGCGTCAACATCTCGACCGTCTACCGCACGCTCGAGCTGCTCGAGGAGCTCGGCCTGATCCGCCACGCCCACCTGGGGCACGGGGCTCCGACGTACTCCCTGGCGACCGACGCCGACCACGTTCACCTGGTCTGCCGCGCCTGCGAGGGCGTGACCGAGGCGTCGCTGGCGCTGGTCGCGCCAGCGGTGGAGGCGCTGCGGGAGGCCCACGGGTTCGCGGTCGACGTGGGGCACTTCGCGGTGTTCGGCACCTGTCGCGGGTGCACCGGGGGCTGAGAGCCGGGCACTTCATCCGTTTTGTCCGGATTCACGGCAGGTCGAGCGGTGAGGTTCACCGAACTTCCCCACCAACGGCGCCAGGATGACCCACTCTGGTGCCGAAGACTGTCCACGAGGCGGTCTGACCCCTCGTGCCCGAACCCCGTGCTCGTCCTGCCGCGCCACATCGCGGCTGCCCTCAGGAGAACCATGCGCTTCGCCCGCGTCCCCGTCGCCGTGACCGCTGCGGTCGCCCTCTCGCTGTCGGGGCTCGTGCTCTCGCCGGCCCAGGCCGCGAGCGCACTCACCTGCGTCACCAACCCGGTCAACGCCGCCAACCAGGCCGCTGTCGCCTACACAGGCACGGGCGGGGGGCCGCAGGTCGTGACGGCCAGCGACGGCACCGACGAGACGACGCCCGCGGCGGCCACCTCGACGGGCCTCACGACGTTCGAGGGCGAGGTCGACGTCACCGACCTCGCCGACGGCACCATCACGCTGACGGCGACGGACCTGCTCGGGGCGGACGCCTCCTGCACGACGGTGAAGGACGCGACCCCGCCGGCGGCGCCGACGCTCGTGGTCGTCCCGACGCCGACGGTCAACAACGCGCAGCGCACGATGGTGCGGGTCACCGCCACGTCCCCCGAGGCGAGCGTCGAGCTGCGGATCGCCGACACCAACACCGGCACCGAGGACCTGGTGCGCTCCCCCGTGCGCAACGGCAACACGTGGGAGGAGACCTTCGACGTCACCTCCCTCACCGACGGCACCCTGACGGTGACCGCGACCGCCATCGACGCCGCGCAGAACCGCACGGCCAGCACGACGACGGTCACCAAGGACGTCGTCGCACCAGTCGCGCCGACGCCGACCTTCACGGCAGGTGGCGACCCCATCACGGTCGTCAACAGCGGCAACCCCGGCACGGGCAACCCGGTGACGGTGTCGGGTGGCGTCGCAGCCGCGGATCCGGCCGTCTTCGTGCTCACCGTGACCGACGTGGCCAACACGACGATCACCCGCACCTCGGCGCTCGGCTCGACCTACAGCTTCGACATCGACCCCTACCAGTTCGCGGACGGGACGCTGACGTTCTCCGTCGTCGCGACCGACGCCGAGGGCAACGTCTCCCCGACGGGCACCGGCACCCTGCAGAAGGACGTCACGGTCCCGACCGTCGGCGGCCTGACCGTCAACGACGGCAAGGCGATCAACGCGGCGACCGACAACGCGGTCGTCGTCACCGGCATCGCGCAGAAGGACGGCAGCACGACTCCCGCCGAGGCGGGCACGACCGTCGTCGTGACGATCTGCTGCGGTCCCGACGCGGGCCTGCCGCCGACCCCGACGACGCTGACGGACACCGTGCCGATCGCCGCGGACGGTCGCTTCACCGCGACCTTCGACGTCTCGTCGTTCGACGACGGCACCCTCACCGCGACCGCCGACCCGACCGACCCGGCCGGCAACTCGACCACCTCGGCCAGCGCCACCCAGACCAAGGACACCCTCGTCCCGGCCGCGCCGGTCGTGGGCCAGCTCGCCGACGCGATCCCCGGCAACCTCACCGCGGTCACCTTCAGCGGCACCCGCGAGGCGGGCAGCAGCGTCGTCGTCACCATCACCGACTCGGCCGGCGTCAAGACCGTGCTGACCGAGATCCCCGCGGCCTCGAGCAGCTACAACGGCACCTTCGACGCGACCGGCCTCGCCCAGGGCGTCTTCAACGCGACCGCCGTTGCGACCGACGCGGCCGGCAACACCAGCGCCGTGTCGGCGGCGCGCACCGCCACCAAGGACACCGTCGCTATCGCCCTCGTCGGCACCAGCCCCATGAGTGGGAGCAAGGCGGCGTCGTCGTCCAACGTCCGGGTCACCTTCAACGAGCCAGTCGACGAGTCCGTCGTGTCGCCGATCGAGCTGCGGACCTCGCCGGGCAACATCCTCGTCGCCGGCAACACCTCCTACGCCGACGGCGGCCGGACGATCGTCTTCGACCCCACGGCCGACCTCGCCGACGGCAGCTACGTCGCCTCCTACACCGGCCGCGAGGCAGCGCCGTTCAGCGGCACCGGCGGTGCGGCTGACCCCGATGTCACCGGCACCATCCCCTTCATCGTCGACGGCACGGTCCCCGTCGCTCCGACCCTGACGACGATCGTCCCCAGCCCGATCGGCAACGCCGGCAAGACGTCCGTCCGCGTCAGCGGCACCATGCCGATCAGCGAGGCGGGCGGCACGGTCGTCGTCACGATCGCTGACGAGGCGACGGACGTGCTCGGCATGCCCGACCCCACCACGGTCTCGAGCACCCCGGTGGTCATCGCCGCGGACGGCACCTTCACCACGGGCAACATCGACGTCACGACGCTCGAGGACGGCCCGGTCCACGCGACCGCGGTCGCCACCGACTCCCAGGGCAACGGCCCCGGCCCGGTGAGCAACACCCTCGACGCAGTCAAGGACACCGTCGCCCCGGCCCAGCCCGGTGCGGCGACCGCCAGCGACACCACCCAGGCCGCGCCGAAGACCACCGTCGCCGGCACCGCCGAAACGGCCAGCCTCGTGCGCGTCGTGCTGTCGCAGGCTGGCTCCAGCACCACGGCGACCCAGACGGTCACGGCCGCGAGCGACGGCAGCTACTCCGTGATGGTCGACGCGGCGGCCTTCGCCGACGGCGTCATCAACGCGACGATCACCGCGACCGACGCGGCGGGCAACACCAGCGCGACCCGCGGCGCGACCTTCTCCAAGGACGCGACCGGCCCGGGCATCACGATGCTCGCCGGCACCCCGGTCAGCGGCGCCTCCGCTGGCAAGACCACGGTCACCGGCCAGACCAACGAGGCCTCGACCACGGTCGTCATCACCGTCACGGACAAGGACGGCAAGACCACCTCGGCCTCGCCGACCCCGGCCGCGACCTCCCCGGGGGCCTTCACCGCCCAGATCGACGTCTCGCTGCTCGCCGACGGCCCGCTGACCGTCAGCGCGGTCGCCAAGGACAGCAAGGCCAACAGCGGCGACCCCTCGGTCGTCACCGTCGCGAAGGACACTGTCGCGCCCGTCGTCGACCCGCTCGCGGCCAGCAGCGCCAACGGCAACGCCGCCCCGTCGACGACCACCATCACGGGTACGACGGAGCCCGGTGCGTCGGTCGCCACCTCGGTGACCAATGGCTCCACCACCGTCGCCGGCCCGACCGTCACGGCCGACGCCTCCACCGGCACCTTCTCGGCGACCGTCGACGTCAGCAGCTTCGCCGACGGCCAGCTCACCGCGCGGGCGCTCGCCACCGACGCGGTCGGCAACGCGAGCAACGGCGGCATGCAGACCACCACCACCTTCGTGAAGGACACCGTCGACGCGACCATCGCCTCGACGACCCCGGCCGACGGCTCCACGGTGGCCCGACCGGCGACGATCACGGTGACCTTCACCGAGCCGGTCACGTCCGCGACGACCGTCACGGTCACCCGCGGGGGCACCGCCGTCCCGGGCTCGACGACCTTCAGCGCGGATCGGATCACAGCGACCTTCACCCCGACCGACCCGCTGACCGACGGCGCCCACACCGTCGCCGTCGCCACGGTCGACGACCGTGGCAACACCGGCAGCGACAGCAAGACCTTCACCGTCGACGCGACCGGCCCGAGCATCACCGGCCTCGCCGCGACCGACGTGCAGCGCCCGGCCACGACCACGACGGTCACGGGCACGCTGTCCGAGACCGGCGCCGACGTGGTGATCCGCGCGACGGACGGCACGACCACGGTGACCAAGACCCTCACCGACCTCACCAGCACGTCGCTGAGCACCACGCTCGACATCTCGACGCTGGCCGACAAGGCCGACATCGCCGTGACCGCGGTCGCGACCGACGGCCTCGGCAACAACGGCCCGACGGCGAGCACGACGCTGGCGAAGACCCCGCCGGCCGCGCCGGCCAAGCCGACCGCGGTCACCGCGAGCGTGACGCGCGCCGCCGGGACGGCCGACCTGTCCTGGACCGCACCGGCGGGGACGGTCTCGTCGTACCGCGTGGTGGTGGCCCCGGCCGCCGGCACCGTCACCTACCCGACCGACCGCACCGCGACCACCGCGGTCGTCACCGGGCTGACCGACGGGACGCAGTACACCTTCACCGTCCTCGCCACCGGCAACGACGTCGAGGGCCCGGCGAGCGACCCGGTCACCGCGACGCCCTACACCGTGCCCGGCGCCCCGACCTCGGTGGCCGGCTCCGGCAGCGGCGGCACCCTGGCGCTGACCTGGACCGCCCCGGCGGGCAACGGCGGCCGCCCGGTGACCTCCTACACCGTGACGCTCAGCCCGTCGGCGGGGACGATCACCTACCCGACCGACCGCAGCACCACGGGCGCCACCGTGACCGGGCTGACTGCCGGCACGCAGTACACGATCTCCGTCGTCGCGACCAACCTGCGCGGCATCGGCGCGGCCGGCACCGGCACGGCGACCTCCGCGGTCACCGCCGAGCAGGACCGCTTCGTGGCGCTCACCAGCCCGGTGCGCGTCATCGACAGCCGCAACGGCACCGGCACCAGCGCGGGCCTGAAGAAGGGCGCGGTCACCCTCGACCTCACCAGCCGCATCCCGGCCTCGGCCACCGGTGCGGTGCTCAACGTGACGGTCACCCAGCCGGAGACCGGCGGCTTCGTCGTCGTCTACCCGTTCGGAGCCACGCAGCCGCCGACGTCCAACGTCAACTTCGCGAAGGGCCAGACCCAGGCCAACGAGGTCGTCACGGCGCTGGCCGGGCGCAAGGCGACGGTCTTCGTCAACGGCACCGGCCGCGCGCACGTCGTCGTCGACCTGGTTGGCTACTTCACGCCGGAGGCGGGCACGACCGGTTACCTCACGACGCTCGCCCCCAAGCGCGTCCTCGGCGCCGCCCTGGCCCGCAACATCGGCAGCTCGTCGGGCTCGTCGTCGGTCGACGTCGACCTGTCGTCGTCGCTGCCCGCCGGCGCGACCGGGGCGATCCTCAACGTGACGATCGCCTCGCCCAGCCAGCCCGGCTTCGTCGTCGCCTACCCGACCGGCACGACCCAGCCCCCGACGTCCAACGTCAACTTCGCGGCCAACCAGGTGCAGGCCAACGAGGTCATCACGCGGGTCTCCGCCGACGGCAAGGTCCGCCTGACGCTCTCGAGCGGCCAGGCCCGCCTCATCGTCGACGTCGTCGGGGCGATCGTGCCCTCGGCGGTGTCCGGGTCGACGCGGTTCACCCCGCTCGCCTCGCCCGACCGGGTGCTCGACACCCGCACCGGCAAGGGCACCACGAGCACCTCGCGGCGTACGTCGAGCTCTCCCGTCACGGTGACGCTGCCGTCGTCGGTGCCCGCCGACGCCAAGGGCGTGATCCTCAACGTCACCTCGACCGACCAGATCGACAGCGGCTTCGTCGTCGCCTACCCGTTCGGGACCGCGCAGCCGGGCACGTCCAACGTCAACTTCCGCAAGGGCGTCAACCAGGCCAACGAGGTCGTCGTCGGGATCGGCACCGACCGCAAGGTCGTGCTGGCCGTCGGTGGCGGCACCGGCAGCCCGGCCAGTCACCTCATCGCGGACGTCGTCGGCTACCTCCGGTAGGCACGCCAGCCCGTACGCCGGGTCCGGCCGCCTCAGGTAGCCGGGCCCGGCGTCGGCCTTTCGTCGTACGCCGCACACCTCACTTCGTGGCCGGACCACCGAGGCGGGCGCGACACGCCCGACAGTCCCTCAGGCGACATTTCGGTAAAGAGCGCACGATTCGTCCCATTCGCGGCAGGAACGGGCAGCGTGGTGGCGAAGCATGGCTATGGCTGCGACCCACACGCGCGGCCCTCGGCCTAGGGTGGAGGCGGAGTACAGGCACCACACCGCAGTCATGAGGAGTCCCATGAAGATCGCTCACCGTCGTCGCTTCGCCGCCGGCGTGCTCGTCTCTGCGAGTGCGCTGATCGGCGGTGTGCTCATCGCCAACCCGGTCGCCGCCGGTTCGCTGGTGCTGGAGCCCAACACCGCCCTCACGACCGCCACGGTCGACGTCGCGGTCAACGGCGCGGAGGCCGCCGAGATCGTCGGTGGCACCCTCACCCTCACCCGCGTGCCGGGGGGGACAGGCACCGTGGAGGGGTCCAACGACCCAGTGATCAGCAGCAGCCCGACCATGGTCTTCTCCGACGGGGGCACCGGGGTGGGCACCGACGGTCCCGCGAACGCCGGCAGCTACGGCGCGAGCTACACCGACACTCTCGAACGGACCGACACCTGCAACGCCTGCTTCACCGTCCTGCGACCGGGCCCGATCACGATCGGCAGCCCCACGCCGTCGTCGATCGCCGCGGGCGGCTCCGCCAACGTCTCGCTGGGTGGCAACAACTACGAGCGGGGCACCCAGATCGAGGTCCTGCTCGCAGACGGCAGCGTGGACCCGGCGATCACCGAGAACGCGGCGCCCCGCAACGCCGCCAACAGCGCCGACGTGACCGACGGCATCACCACCCGCACCAAGCTCGACCGGCGCTGGACCATCACCAACAGCGCGCCGACCGGTCCGCGCGGCATCCGGGTCACCAACCTCGACGGAAGCACGTCGAGCTGCAGCGCGTGCTTCACCGTCAACGGTGCCCCGCTGCAGAGCGTGAACCCGCTCGGCGGCACCAACAACAGCGACCAGTCGCCTGCCCTGACCAGCATCACGTTCACTGGTGCCGGTCTGAACGCCAACGGCACGCCGAGTCTGCAGTTCGTCGGCCACAACGGCACCGGGACAGCTGGCAGCTCCACCAAGTCCGCCCTCGCGATAGCCGGCTCCAACGTCACGCGCAGCGGCAACACCTCCGTCTCGGCGGACTACGACCTGCGGCTCGCAGCCCCGGGCAACAACGCCTACCAGCCGGTCGTCACCAACCCGGACGGGAGCGTCAACGCCTGCGACTGCCGCTTCGACATCACCCAGCCCTCCGCTGCCACCGTCACCTCTCTCGACAGCGACCCTGACACCGCGGGGAACCAGAACACCCTCAAGCAGGGCGAGACCAAGACCTTCACGGTGACCGGCACCAACTTCAGCCGGGGCGTCGTCATCAACGGTGGTGCTGGCGTCACCAACACCGCCGTCGAGCTCGTGAGCGCGACGCAGGTGAAGGCCACGCTGGCCGCCACCGGCACTGCGGCAACCGGTGCGAAGGATGTCACCGCGACCACGACCGACGCCGTCACCGGCGCCGCGTGCACCGGCTGCCTCGTCATCCAGACCGGCTCGTCGGCGTCGCCGTCGCCGAGCACCTCTGGTTCGCCGAGCGCTTCTCCGACCGGCGGGACTGACACCAACGGCCGCTACGTCGCGCTCGACACCCCGACCCGCGTCCTCGACAGCCGCCCGGCGCCCGACAACAAGGGCACCTCGGTGGGCAAGAAGCTCGGCACGGTTCCTGTCGACCTGTCCGGCGTCATCGGGGGCAACAGCGCCCAGTCGGCGGTGCTCAACCTGACGGTCCTCGGCTCCGACGCGAGCGGCAACGCCGTCGTCCACGCCCAGAACGAGGCCGTCCCGGGCACCAGCAACATCAACTTCATCAAGGGCCAGATCCAGGCCAACGAGGTCATCACCAAGATCAACCAGTCCAACAAGCAGGCTGCCGTCACCGTCCGCGGCAGCGCCGTCCACGTGATCGTCGACATGGTCGGCTACTTCACCAACGCCAACATCGCCGGCGCCACCCGCACGGTCGTGCAGACACCCAAGCGGATCGCGGGCAGCAAGGACGAGGTCAACGTGGCCGACGGCGGGGTGCTCACCGTGACGCTCGGCACCAACGACGTCCCGGCGAATTCCACCTCGGCGATCCTCAACATCACGATCGCCCGCACCAACGCGGCCAGCGGCTTCGTGGTTGCCTACCCCGGGGGCACGGACCAGCCCGCCACCTCCAACGTGAACTTCGTGAAGGGCGGCGTCCAGGCGAACGAGGCCGTGGTCCGGATGGGCACCGGTGCCAACGCAGGCAAGATCAACCTCAAGATCAGCCGGGGGACCGCACGCATCATCGTCGACGTGGTCGGCGGCCTGGTGACCGACAACGGGGCCGTCTACACCGGCCTGACGCCGGACCGGTTCGTCGACAGCCGATCAGGGTCGGGCAACGAGGGCACCCCGGCGGGGCGCAAGAACGGCGCGACCGTGATCACCCTGCCGTCCTCGGTCCCGGCGAACGCCGTCGGCGTCGTCCTCAACGTCACGGCGGTCGACGCCGAAGCCGGCAACTCGGGGTTCATCGTCGCCTACCCCACCGGCCAGTCGCAGCCGCCGACCTCCAACGTCAACTGGCGCGCAGGGATGACCCAGGCCAACGAGGTCATCGTCGGCATCGGCTCGAACAGGCAGGTCACGCTCGAGGTCGACGGCGCCAAGGAAGGGACCGGCACGCACCTCGTCGTCGACCTGGTCGGCTACGTGGGCGCCACCGGCGCAGCCGCCACCTCGTCTGCCACCAGCTCGTCGAGCTCGTCGGCGAGCGCTACGGCGAGCGCTACGGCGAGCGCTACGGCTACGGCTACCGCCACGGCGACCCGGACCCCGTAGCACCACCAGCGACGCAGTGCGGCCCCTCCTGGACACACCGGTGAGGGGCCGTACTGCGTCGTAGGCCGCCGCGTCGCCCCCCACACGCAGTTGCTGAAGGTGTATATGACCGGCAAGACGATCCCATGACCACGAGCATGACCGCTACGGCGATCAAGGCCACTCTGCTCGCGGTTCTCGACCGCGTTGCCACCGGCGAGGAGCTGGAGATCACCAAGCGCGGACGGGTGATGGCCCGGCTGGTGCCTGCCACCGGGCCCCAGGGTCTGCGCGGTCGGTTGGCCGGGCAGGCGCAGACCGTGGATCCCGATGACGACCTGCTGTCGACGGGTAGCCCTGGCACGCCTCGTGACCACGGTGCTGCTGGACACCCACGTGCTGCAGTGGTGGTCGGCAGAGCCCGACCGGTTGAGCAAGCGGGCCACCTAGGCGGTGGCCGAGGCCGACCAGCTCGCAGTGGCCGCCATCACGTGGAACGAGCTGGCCTGGCTCGCCACCCATGGGCGGATCGCCTTGGCGCTGCCGGTCGGCTCCTGGCTCGAGCAGCTGGCTGGACAGGTAGGCACGATCGGGATCACGCCGGCGATCGCGGCCAGCGCGGTGGCCCTGCCAGCGTCGTTCCCGGCCGACCCGGCTGACCGCCTCATCTACTCGACGGCCGTCGAGCAGGGCTGGTCGCTCGTGACCAAGGACAAGCGGCTACGCGAGCACCCGCACCCTCGCAAGCCGGCGGTCGGGTAACGCCGGCCGCGCTCACGCTCCGCACTGTTCTCGGGAATCCGGACACGCGGTCCTGGCTTGCACCGGACGTGACCAGTCCGCTGCTGCAGCGCCCAGGGGCCGTCCCGGCCGAGGGCGTGGACGCCGGCGTCGCGGCGCACTACGGCGACCCCTACCGCGAACAGCGCCAGCTGGCGGCCGGGGTCGCGGTAGTGGACCGCAGCCACCGCCCCGTCGTACGCATCTCCGGACCGGACCGGCTCACCTGGCTGCACTCCCTCACCAGCCAGCACGTCGAGCACCTGCAGCCGGACGTGTGGACGCAGGCGCTGGTGCTCAGCCCGCAAGGTCACGTCGAGCACCACCTGACGCTCGTCGACGACGGCTCGGCGGCCCTCGCCCACGTCGAGCCCGGCACCTCTGAGGCGCTGCTCGCGTTCCTGGCCTCGATGCGCTTCATGCTGCGCGTCGAGCTGGAGCTGACCGACCTCGCGGTGCTGTCCGACGCCGCCGGCGACCGCTTCGTCACTTCTGACGACCTCCAGGCGTACGACGGAGAGGCCGCGGGCCTGGATGCCTACGAGGCGCTGCGGGTGGCGGCCCGGCGCCCGCGGCTCGGGCTCGACACCGACCACCGGACGATCCCGCACGAGGTCGGCTGGCTCGGCCGCGCGGTCCACCTCGACAAGGGCTGCTACCGCGGGCAGGAGACCGTCGCGCGGGTCTACAACCTCGGCCGGCCGCCGCGGACCCTCGCGCTGCTGCACCTCGACGGCAGCGACTCCACGCTGCCGGTCCCGGGCGAGCCGGTGACGCTGGACGGGCGCGAGGTCGGCCGGGTCGGCACCGCGGTCCGCCACCACGAGCTCGGCCCGCTGGCGCTCGCGCTGGTCAAGCGGCAGGTCCCCGACGACGCGGCCCTGCTCGCCGGAGAGGTCCCGGCCCGCATCGACCCGGCCCCGGCCGACGACACCGTCCCCGAGAGCCCGGCCCGCGCCGCCGCGGTCGCCCGCGCGGGGTTGCTGCGCAGGACGTGACGTTCTCGTGAGACGAGAGACACTGTGCAGGACATGAGAACGTCGTCGCCGCCCCTGCTGCCGATCTTCCGCAGTCGTCTCCAGGGTGACCTGCTCGCCCAGGTACTACTGAGGGACGTCCCAGTCACGGTCTCGGACCTTGCGCAGGCGCTCGGTGCTCCGGTGTCGACCGTCCACCGCGAGGTCGTGCGCCTGGAGGCCGCCGGGCTCCTCGTGTCACAGCGGGTCGGCCGCACCCGCCTCGTCAGCGTGCGGGAGGGCAACCCCGCGGTTGCTCCGCTGCGGCAGCTGGTGGAGATGGCGTTCTGCCCGCCGCAGGTGTGGGCGAGGAGTTCTCGGCATCGGAGGGGGCACAGCAGGTGATCGTGTTCGGGTCCTGGGCTGCCCGCCACGCCGGTGAGGAGGGACCGCCTCCCGGCGACATCGACGTGCTCGTCGTCGGCGACCCGGACCGTGACGACGTCTTCGACGCGGCCGAGCGCGTCGAAGGGCGCGTGCATCGACGGGTCGGCACCACGATCGTCAGCCCGCAGCGCTGGCAGGCAGCCACCGAGCCCTTCCTCATCGAGGTACGACGACGGCCGCACGTCGTCGTCGTACCCGAGCGGGCTGCGCCCTGAGCTGGGAGAAGGGCCGCGACGACGTAGAGCGACTCCTGGCGCTCGGGCATCTCGAACGGGTGCCTGCCGACCCTGCCGACGCGGTCTACCTGATGGATCGCGCTCACCGGCATCTCGCCACGGCAGCGCGCGAGGCAGAGGACGATCCCGACATCGCCTATGACGCGCTGTACGCAGCGGCTCGCAAGGCGCTCACGGCGCTGCTGCGCCAGCAGGGGCCGCGCCCGACCCGCATAGGCGGGCACGAGGCGGTCATCCAGGCTGCGGAGGCGCACCTGGTGCCGCCCTTGGGTGCTGTCCTGCGTCGCTACCGCCGCCTGCGTCGTCAACGAGGGGGCAGCGACGACGCAGCAGCCGAGGGCGCCGTGCACCCCGACGACGTGCGCAGTGATCTCCCGGTCGCCCGGGAGAATCGTTACTGCCGTAGGCCTCGTGCTCGCGGAGCTGACGGTCTTCGTGCCGCGTTCCTGACCCGGCTCAGGAGACCGTGACGGTCGCGCTCGTCGCGGCCACCGACAGCGTGCCGACGCGGTCACGCGCGAACGCCTGCACGACGTAGCTGCCCGGCTCGACCGTCCGCAGCACCGACCCCGGCTGGGTCGTGAGACCGCTCGCGAGGACCCGCCCGTCGCTGCGCAGCAGCCGCCAGCTGATCCGCGCGACCCCGCTCGCCGGCAGCGGGTCGCTGCCGCCCCAGCCGATCGCGAGCACCCGCGGCCGGCTGGTCGCTGCCAGCGACGCACGCGCGGTCGGGGCGGTGGTGTCGACCAGCACCGGCGTCGCGGCCAGCTGGCAGTCCGCGCCGTCGCGGACCGCGAGGACGAGGTCGACGACACGGTCCGGGCCGTCGGGCAGGGTCGTCGCCGAGGGCAGGAAGGTCGCCGTCGCGTCGTCGCAGCCCACCTGCTCACCGACGGCGTAGCGCGCGGTGCGCGAGGAGGGGGCGTACGCCGACACCGTGATGCTCCGGCTCGCCGTCGCGGGTGCGGCCGTGAGCGCCGGCCGCAGCAGCCGCGGTCCGAGCAGCGACCACTGCGGGGTCCCGAGCCCGGTCGCGAGGTCGTAGCCCGGACCCGCCCGGAAGCGCAGGTTGTCACCGCTCGTCACGTCTCGGAACGCCCCGGGGGTGTCGCGGGCCGCCGCGTAGAACGCGGTGTGGACCGGCCCGAGCCCGAGCGTGCGCCCGCTCGCCGACACCGCCGAGGCGAGCAGCCCGGCCGTCAGCGGTGCCGCGGCGCTGGTGCCCCCGACGACGCTCCAGCCGCGCCGGCTGCCGATCGGTCCGTAGACACCGAGGCCGGTGCGCGGATCGGCGACAGCAGCAAGATCGGGTACGCCGCGGCGGTCCTCGGCGACGAGACCCTGCTGCCACGCGGGCCGGCGGTGCGTCGTCGACAGGCCCCCGCCGCTGCCGACGCCGGGGAAGCCGGCCTCCGCCTCGGAGCGGTCCGACCAGGCCGTCTCGGTCCAGCCGCCCTCACTGGTCGGCTGCAGCGTCGTACCGCCGACCGCGAGCACGAGCGGGCTCGCGGCCGGGTGGTCCACGGCGAGCCGGGTGTCGGGTGCGCCGGGGTAGCCGCAGTCGAACGCGCCGCTGTCCCCGCTCGCCGCGAGCACCGTCGTGCCCGCCGCGACCAGACGCTGCAGGCTGCTCTCGACCGCGGTCCGCAGGTCGGCTCCGAGCTGCTCCTCGCAGGCACCCCAGCTGGTCGAGACCGCCACGAGTCCGGTCTGCTCGGCGTAGGTCGCCAGGGAGTCCCAGACCGTGACGACGCCGACGGTGGTGTTGGGCGCGACGTAGACCCGCTGGCGCGCCCGCGGGGCGGTCGCCAGCACCGCCTCGACGTCGAGCGCGACCTCCTGGTCGCCGCCCATCCCGTCCGGCACGTCGCCGCGCGCACCGCCGACCCCGACCGTGGCGAGCTGGCCGGGCTCGAGCGCGATCCCCGCCGCGTCGGCGTAGACGCCGGCATCGGCCTGCCGCCACCCGCTGAACTGCACCGTCGCGACCGTCGTGCCGACGCCGTCTCCGACCGCGTCGTAGGCGCTGCGGACCTCCGTCGGGCCGTAGCCGCGCGGGATCACCCGTGGCCGCAGCCCGGCGCGCGTGTCGAGCGTGACACTCGCGGCCCCAGGCGGGCGGGCGGTCAGCCGCGGTCCCGTGACGACGAGGGTCCAGTCGGTGCTGCGCTCGACCCGGTGGCCGCGGGCGACGAGCCAGTCGCGCGCCTTGCCCCGCGCGGTCGCGGTCGGCCGTCGCGTCGCGGCCCGGTCCCACCGCTCCTGCGGCGTGGCGGGCGGCCGGGTCGCCTCGGTCGCCGCGCGCGCTCCCGCGAGCGTCACGACGTAGCGGAAGCTGGCCGCCTCGGCCGGCGCCGCCCCCGTCAGCCCCGACGCGACCGCCCCTGCCGCGAGCAGCAGCGCGACGCGGGACCGGGACACACCGGCCATGTCACCACACGCGAGCCCTGCCGGCCCGTCACTCTGCCGTACCGCCCCGGTCTGGCTGGTCCCGGTTGCCCGGTCCACACACCCCTGCCGCGGCGCTGGCTCACACGCGAGCCCCGTCCCGTCGGAGCGTGCACAGTGCACGCCCCCCGCGTGCAGTGCAGCAAGGCGGGCGATCGGTGCGCCTACCTGCCGAACAGCCCCTTGCGCTTCTTCGTCGCAGCCGCAGCCGCAGCCGGCCGAGCGGGGCTCGGCGCGGGCCGGCTCGGCGCCGCGACCGGCGGAGGCTCGTCGTCGAAGCCCAGCGACGAGAGCTCGCGCAGCAGCGCCGCCGTGTCGGTGTCTCGAGGGGCGTACGACGGCATCGGGTCGTCGTCCCACTCGGCATCCGCCGCGGGCGCGGCAGCCACCTCCGGCTCGGGTTGGGTGAAGCTGTCGGCCGCGCTGGACAGCTCCGCGAACGCCGCAGCCTGCGCCGACGGGTCGACGGCGGGGGCGGCTGCCTGCTCCGCCTCCCGTGCCTCGGCGGCCAGGCGCTGGGCCTCGGCTCGGGCGTCCTTCTCGGCTTCCTTGGCTGCCTCGCGGGCCGCCATGTCGGCAGCCTCGGCCGCTGCCTGCTCCTCGCGCAGCTGCGCAGCGACCTCCGCTGCCTGAGCAGCCTGCTCGGCGGCGAGGCGCTCGGCTTCGGCGGCCGCTTCCGCGGAAGCGCGCTCGGCCTCAGCCGCGGCGGCTTCTGCGGCGAGGCGCTCGGCCTCGGCCTGCTCGCGGCGTACCTCCGAGAGGTCCACCACCACGGCCTCGTTGCCGGTGGCCTCGAGGTCGGCGACGCGGGCGTCCTCGGCCATCCTCGACATCTCGAGCTCGGCCTGGGCGGCGGCGAGCTCGGCCGCGTCGCGCTCGCGGCGCTTGGCGTCGCGGGCGGTCTTCTCCGCGGCCTTGCGCTCTGCCTCGGGGTCGACCTTGGTGGGCGGCTGGGGTGCGCGCTTGGGAGGCGAGGCGAACATGTCGTCGCCGGTCGCACCAGGGCCGAGCAGCGCCGACAGCGCCTCGGAGACGCGCGAGATCGAGCCGGCGACCTCCTCGACCGAGTGCGGTGCGTTGTCGAGGGTGCGGGCGGTCGTGGTGCGCGGCGCCGCGGCGAGCGCGGACGTGATGAGCGCAGCCACCGATGCGGGCGTGGTCTCGTGCGAGGGGGAGGCTGCCTGGGAGGGGACCGCGGCGGTGACCTCAGCGGCGGTGACCTCAGCCGCTTCGGCGTGGGCGGCCTGCTCGGTGAAGGCGGCAGCCATCCGCGACGCCGCGGGCTCGACCTCGGCGGGGACGGTGTCGACGATCGGCTCGGGGGCGGAGGCGGACTCCGGCCCGAGGACCTCCTCGACCTCGACGAGCCCGGACTGCACGAGGGAGTAGACGACCTGGCCGGCCTCGAACAGCGTGAAGCCGCAGTCGCGGGCGAGCTCCTCGAGGGAGCGCGCGCCGTCGACCTTGCACAGCAGCGCCCAGGCGTCGGCGTCGATGTCCATCTCGGAGGAGGTGGAGGACGACGCGGCGAGCAGCGGGATGGCGGTCGGCCCGTGGACGACCTCCTGGATCGACTGCCAGGCGGTGCGCCGGCGGTCGACCTCGGCGAGCAGGTCGGCGACCTCGACGGGAGGGGCGACGTCCTCGCGGGTGCGCTCGTTGACCCGGAAGCGCCAGGAAGCCGACCCCCAGCGCAGCAGGTCCGACAGGGACTCCCGGAGTTGCTCGTTGACGAAGTCCTCGACGACGGGCTGGTCGACGTAGCCGAGGTGCACGAGCAGCTCGCCGAGACGCCAGCCCTGCAGCTCCGTGCGCTGGGCCTCCAGCGCCTCCGCGAGCGCCTCCGGTCCGAGCGCTCCGGACGAGACGAGGCGCGCGCCGAGCTGGGGGCGTCGGCCGGGGACGCTGACGGCGTACACCCGTCCGCCGCGCAGGAAGACCTTCGACTCCTCGACACCGTCGTCGACGTGCAGGCAGCCGCTCGCGACGCCGGCGGCGAGGTCGGTGAGGACCTGCGGCAGCGGGGTGGTGGCGAGGTCGCCCTTGAGCACGCTCTTGGACAAGCGTCGACCTCCTCACCGTGCGGCCCCGTGCGGACCTCCGTCGGTCCGCTCTGTTGTCCTCGGCAGGGAGGGGCCTGACGTTGAGCCGTTCGGTGGAACGCGGGCGGTTGCCACCACCCGGTGCAGCGATCTGACACGATGAGGGGGTCGCGCGCTCCCGCGCGGCCACGGAGAGGAGCGGTCGTGGGCGCCGAGGGCACTGCTGTCGAGGGCTCGGACACCCCCACGGGCACCCGCCGGATCGACCGCGTCCTCGCCGAGGACTTCCTCACCGGGCTGGGCGCGGCGGACCTCTCGGAGGTGCGTTCGCTCAAGCAGGAGGCGGAGCAGGAGGAGGCGGACCTCTCCTACATCCGTCGCATGATCCAGGGCCGCATCGACATCGTCCGTGCCGAGCTCAACCGCCGCGACGGCGCGACCACCGGCTCGCTGGTCGACAACCTCGCGTCGATCCTGGCCGACGAGCCGCGCGCGAGCGCCCGCGGCCTCGGCCGCCACGTCACGGTGGAGCCCGGCCGGGTCGACTCCCACCGGCGCTACGTCGAGTCGCTCGTCGCCGACGTCGACCTGTCCGACGTGTCCGCGCGCACCTCCGACGAGCTGGCCCACGCCATGCGGACCCTGTCGGAGGAGGAGCAGGTCGTGTCGACCAAGCGCCGCGCCGTGCAGGACGTCATGGACGCTTGCACCACCGAGATCACCCGCCGCTACCGCGACGGCGAGGCCGACGTGGCGACCATCCTCGGCGAGCAGGGCACCGCACCGCAGAAGTGACGGCCCCCGCACCCTTGCCCGTCCTGGTCGAGGTCGTCCGCTCCGGCTGGGTCGAGTCGACCCACACCGGCTCCGTGCTGGCCGTGCGCGCCGACGGCACCGTCGCGCTGGCCCTCGGCGACGTCACGACACCGGTCTTCCCGCGCTCGTCCAACAAGCCGCTGCAGGCCGTCGGGATGCTCGTGCTCGGCTGGGACCCGGCCGACGACGAGCTGGCGCTGGCCACCGCGAGCCACAGCGGGGAGGAGCAGCACCTCGAGGTCGTACGCCGCACGCTCGCGTCCGCCGGCCTGCCCGAGTCGGCGCTGGCCTGCCCGCCCTCGCTGCCGCTGCACGAGCCGAGCGCCCACGCGCTGCTGGCCCGTGGCGAGCACGCCACGCCCCTCACCATGAACTGCTCCGGCAAGCACGCCGCGATGCTCGCCACCTGCGCCCTGCACGGCTGGCCGACCGACGGCTACCTCGCGCCGGACCACCCGCTGCAGGCCGCGCTCGTCGCCGCCGTCGAGCGGCAGGCCGGAGAGCGGGTGGAGCACGTCGCGGTCGACGGGTGCGGTGCGCCGCAGCACGCGCTGACGCTCACCGGGCTGGCGCGCGCGTTCGGCCGGCTCGCGTCCGGCGACGGGGACGCGCAGGCCCGCACGGCCGCGGCGATGAGGGCCCACCCGGGGCTCGTCGGCGGCACGGACCGCGACGTCACGCAGCTCATGGAGCACGTGCCCGGTCTGGTCGCGAAGGACGGCGCCGAGGCGGTCTTCGCCGCGGGCCTGCCCGACGGCTCCGCCGTCGCGGTGAAGATCGCCGACGGCGGTGGTCGCGGCCGGACGCCGGTGCTCGTCGCGGGCCTGCGGGCGCTCGGCGTCACCGATCTCGACCGCTGGGCGAGCTCGCCCGTCCTCGGTGGTGGCCGACCGGTCGGCGAGGCCCGCCTCTCGGCCGCGCTCGCCGGCTGACGCGCGAGCGGCGTACTGCTCCGGGTCAGCCTGGTAGGGCTCGCCCGCCCGGGGGGACCGGCAGGTCGAACCACACGACCTTGCCCGGCGGGGCGAGGCGCACCCCCCAGTCGCCCGCGAGCGCCGCGACGAGCGCGAGCCCGCGGCCGCCGAGGTCGTCGAGGTCGGCGGTGCGCTGGCGCGGCACCCCGGGGTCGTCGTCGGCGACCTCGACGTGGATGCCGTGCCGGCCCGTGACGACCGAGAGCTCGACGCCGGTGCGGGCGTGCAGCACCGCGTTGGTGACCAGCTCGCTCGTGAGCAGCAGCGCGTCGTCGCACAGCGACTGCTCGTAGAGGGCGCCCAGCTCGGCCTGCAGCTCCTCGGCGACGAACGCCCGCGCCTGCGACGGAGCGCTGGTGCTCGCGTCGAGGCGCCGGGTGGTCACTGGACCGTCCTACCCTGCGACTGCGGTTGCGGGACCGCCACGGTCGGGTGACGCTGCCGCCATGGTCCCGAGCGGATCCGCACGAGCGGGTGCAGAGCCGGACACGCCGTGCGCAGGAGGGTAGGAGCGGGTCTGTCCCGGAATCGCCCGTGCTGCTCCCGCTACTGATGCCAGTGAGGTTGTCGTGGGGCTGCAGTGCGGCTGCGGCACGCCGATGATGAGGGGATGGACACGACCGAGGCGCGTCGCCTGCTCGAGCTGACCGGCTACGCCGTGCTCGACACACCGCCGGAGCCGAGCTTCGACGCCCTGACCCGCGCGGCCTCGACGGTCACAGGCTGCCCCACCGCGCTGGTCAGCCTGCTCGACGACCAGCGGCAGTGGTTCAAGTCCCGGTGCGGTCTCGACGTGACCGAGACCTCGCGGGACCTCGCCTTCTGCGACTACGTCCTGCGCGCCGACGCCCCCCTGGTCGTCCCCGACGCCACCAAGGACCCGCGCTTCGCGACCAACGAGCTGGTCACCGGAGAGCTGGGGCTGCGCTTCTACGCCGGCTTCCCGTTGCGTACCCCGACGGGCGCGGTCCTCGGCAGCCTGTGCGTCCTGGACTACGTGCCGCGCCCCGAGGGCCTCGACGAGGACCAGGTCTCGCTGATGACGACCCTTGCCGACCAGGTCATGACCCTGCTCGAGCTGCGCCGAGCGCTCGCGACCCGTGACGAGGCCGTCCAGGCGCTAAACGCCTCCCGCCAGCGCTACCAGGCGCTGTTCGAGTCCAACTCGATCGGCCAGGTGGAGATGAGCCCGGACGGGACGCTGGTGGGGGCCAACGCCGCCTTCGCCGCGCTGGTCGGCGTCGAGTCGCCCGCCGACCTGCTGGGTCGTCAGCCGGCCTCGGCGACGGTGCCCGAGGACCGCGAGGCCCAGCGCCTCGCGCTCGAGACGGCCCTCCAGCAGCCCGGCACCGTCCTGCGCACCGAGCGGCGGGTGCAGCGCCCCGACGGCGCTGTCGTCGAGATCGAGGGCACGCTGACCGCTGTCGCTGGGGCCGACGGCGCGGTGGCAATGCTCATCGGCACGGCGTTCGACGTGACGGAGCGCAACGTCGCAGCCCGTCGCCTGGGTGAGCTCTCCGCCGATCTCGAGCGGGCCCATGACGAGGCGGTCGAGCGCACCGCGCTCCTCACCACCGTGCTCGACACCGTGGATGTAGGCATCGTGGCCTGCGACGCGCAGGGCCGGCTCACGCTGTTCAACCGGGCCACCCGCGAGTTCCACGGCCTCGACGCCGACAGCGTGATGGACCCCGCCGACTTTGCGGACCGCTACGCGCTGTTCGAGGAGGACGGCACCACCCCGCTGGCGGCGGACCAGGTCCCGCTCTCCCGCGCCCTGCGCGAGGGCGCCGTGCATGACGTCGACCTCGTCATCGCTCCCCCCGGGCTGCCCGCGCGACTGGTGCGCTGCTCCGGCCGGGTGCTGCGCGACGCCGACGGGACCGTGCGCGGGGCGGTCGTGGCCATGGCCGACGTCACCGCCTCCCGGGCCGATGCGCGGGCGCTCGCCGAGCAGGCCGAGTTCACCGCCGTCCTGCTCGAGGGCAGCCATGCCGTCATGTGGGCCTGCGACACCACGGGTACGCCGACCTACGTCAACGCCACGGGTCGTCGCCTGCTCGGCTGGCCGTTGGGCACCCCCGTCGCGGAGCTCGCTGCCAGCGGAGAGCTCGATCGGCTGTCCGCCAGCCTGCGCACCTTCTACCCCGACGGTCGGGACATGCCCGCAGCGGAGCACCCCGTGGTCCGTGCGCTCACCGAGGGCGACGTCGGCGACGTCGAGGTCCGCGTGAGCCCGGTGGGCGAGCCGACCCGGACGCTGCTGATGGAGGCCAGCGCCTTCCACGACGCCGACGGGCGGGTGCGCGGCGCGCTCGCGACCGGCTACGACATCACCGAGCTGCGCGCCTCCGAGCAGCGCTTCCGGGCCGCCTTCCGTGACGGCCCGACCCCCACTGCCCGACTCGACGCCACCGGGTCGGTGCAGGAGGTCAACGCCGCGCTGCGCCGCTTCCTGTCGGTCCGCAGCTCCGAGCTGGTCGGGAGGGACCTCGCGCGCCACGCCCACCCTGATGACCGGCCGGCCCTCCTCGCGGCCCTGCTCGGCCCGGGGACAGGGACCGAGCCGGCCGAGATCCGCTTCGTGGGCGCCGGGGGCAGCGCGGTCTGGTGCGAGGTCGCGGTGTCGCGCACGGCCGGCGCCGACGGGCAGCCCATCGTGATCGCGCAGCTGCTCGACGTCGACAGCCGCAAGGCCCAGGAGCACGTGCTCGAGCGCGCCGCCCAGATGGACGGGCTCACCGGGCTGAGCAACCGCAACCACCTGCTCGCCGCGCTCGACGAGGCGCTGCGCGCTCCCTCGCGCGGCCCGGTGGGGGTGCTCTTCCTCGACCTCGACGGCTTCAAGGTCGTCAACGACGCGCACGGTCATGACGCCGGCGACGCCGTGCTGCAGGAAGTGGCGCAACGGCTGCTCGCGTCGGTGCGACCCCGAGACGTGGTGGCTCGCCTCGGGGGTGACGAGTTCGTGGTGCTCTGCCCGCTGCCCGACGAGCGCCACGGGGTCGCCGACCTCGACCTGCTCGCGCGCCGGCTCGAGGACGCGCTCCTCCCGCCCATCAGGCATCGCGGCCTGCTCCTGCACGTCGCCGGGAGCGTCGGCGTCGCCGTCGCCGACCACGACAGCCCACCGGGGGAGCTGCTCGAGGCCGCGGACCAGGCGATGTACCGCCGTAAGCGCGCCCGGGTTGCGACGCCGGCCGTCTGACGTGTCGCCTCACGTTCGGGCTGACGGGAGGGGCTGACGCGGCCGCTAGCCACTCCCTGCCGGGGGGTGTGGTCAGGGTCACCGGATCTGCTAGCAAGACTGCTTGCAACTGCTAGCACCCTCGGTTAGCGTCTTCGGTGATGAGCAACGACGACAAGACCGGACCAGCCCCCGTGGTGGCAGTGCGCCAGCTCGGGGAGTACATCCGGGAGCAGCGTCGGAGCTCGCAGATCTCGCTGCGGCAGCTCGCCGCGCTCGCGGGCGTCAGCAACCCCTACCTCAGCCAGATCGAGCGGGGCCTGCGCAAGCCGAGCGCGGAGATCCTCCAGCAGATCGCGAAGGGCTTGCGGATCTCGGCCGAGGCGATGTACGTCCAGGCCGGCATCCTCGAGCAGCGCGAGGGAAGCGCCGTCGCCGACGCCGTCCTCGCCGACGAGGGGCTCACCGAGCGGCAGAAGCAGGTGCTGCTCGAGATCCACGAGTCCTTCCGCAAGGAGAACACCGCGAGCCGGGCCGCCCAGCAGCCGGTCGAGCCCGCTCCCTGATCCACCCCCACCAGCACCCCTCGGGCGTCACCTCGGCGCCCGACAGCACCCGCCCCAGGAGGCCCGCATGTCCGCCACCACCACCCCGACCGTTGACGCCGGCGTCAAGAAGACCGGCTCCACCCTCGTCGGCAAGCTCACCGTCAAGAACCTCCCGACCCTCCCGACCCTCCCGGCCCTGCCGACGATCGACCTCACCGACGTCCGCAAGCCCGGCTTCGCCGCGGTCGGTGTCCTCGACCTCGTCATCGAGCAGGTCAAGGACGTCCCCGCCGACGCCAAGAAGGTCCAGGACAAGGCGCAGGCCGACGCCCTGGCCCGCTTCGCGACCGCTACCGAGCTCGTCAAGACCCTCCCCGCGACCGTCCCGGCCCAGGCCAAGACGCTGCGCACCGAGCTCGAGGGCCGCGTCTCCACCGCCACCGAGAAGGCCACCGCCGTCTACGCCCAGCTGGCCGTCCGCGGCGAGCGCCTCGTCACCTCGATCCGCCGCCAGCCGGCCACTGAGGCCGCCCTCACCGAGGGCAAGGAGGCCGTGAAGAAGGCCGGTGCCGCCGCGACCGCCGCCAAGAAGGCCGTCAAGGCCGGCGAGCAGGCCGTCGAGGACGCTGCCGACAAGATCGGCTAGTCAGACCTCGTTCGACGACCCCCGGTGCCGTGCGCCGGGGGTCGTCGGCTGTCCGGGTGCTAGTTCCAGCGACCGCCGGACTGCACCTCGCGCACCGCGGGCCGCACGTCGACGAAGTAGACGACCAGCGCCACCACGAAGCCCAGCCCGATGATCGGGAAGAACGGTCCGATCAGCACGGCACCGAGGCAGATCAGCGCCCACCAGCGCCGCTCGAGCTTGCCGGCCGCCTGGAACGCTGCGGCCGGCCGGATCAGGGCGTCGACGAGGCCCCAGATCCCGGCGACGGTGGTCGCGATGCTCACCAGCAGGAAGACGCCGCTCTCGATGCCCATGGCGCCATCCTCGCGCACGCCCGGCGCCTCGGTCGACCGGACCCGCAGGGTCAGTCGCGGGCGGAGGGGAGGTGCAGCGCCTCGGGCGCGATGCCCTCCGACGTCTCCTGCCCGACGAGCACGAAGACCAGCGCGTCGACGTCGTTGCTGGCCAGGTGCTCGGTCGTGCCGTCTGCTTCGTAGACGTCGAGCAGGCCGGGCGCGGCGCTCGCGGCCAGCAGCCGTCGTACGCCGCCCTGGACCGTCGTCGACTCGCCGTCCCGGCTCCCGCCGCGCAGGACCACCACCTCGTCGCTCATGCGAGTGGACTTCCCCGTCAGCGGCCGGACCAACCGGAACCGCGCGCGGGGACCAACCGGGCGTGTCCGGCACTGGTCCGATCGGGTCACGACACCGGACCCCAGGAAGACGACCCTGTTAGGGACGACCTGTCCCGGTTCGGGGCTCACACGTCCGGGTGAATGGGCCTCGCGCCCGTCACTGGGCCTGCGGGCCCTCGTTGCTCAGGGTGTCGCCGCACCACCCAGACCGAGGAGAACCCCGATGAGCAACATCGCCAGCGTCCAGACCGAGCTCGAGCTCCGCCTCGTCGTCCCCGGTGGCCCGTCGCTGCCCGTGCTCGCCGGTCTGCGCTACGACGCGAACGACCCGTGGGCCGTCCGCGTCGCCTTCCACACCGGTGGAGAGGGCGACGGCATCGTCGAGTGGATGTTCGCCCGCCAGCTGCTCACCGACGGCGTCGCGACGACGGTCGGCGAGGGCGACGTCCGCGTCTGGCCGTCCGTGCACGGCTCCGAGCGCGTCGTCAACCTCGCGATGGCCTCCCCGTCGGGCTCGGCGCTGTTCGAGATCGACCGCGACTCCCTCGTCGAGTTCCTCCAGCAGACCTACCTCGCGGTCCCCACGGGCTCCGAGGAGGAGGTCGTCGACCTCGACGCCGAGCTCGCCCTCCTGCTCTCGGAGTAAGCACGGGTCGCACCACCCGCAGCGACGACGACGGCCCCCTCCCGATCCGGGAGGGGGCCGTCGTGTGTTCCCAGGTCGGTGCGTGCGCAGGCCGGTGCGCTACATCCCCGCGCGCAGGTCGAGATCGTCGGGCGGGGAGTCGGGGGTCCGCCAGCCGATGTAGGGCTTGCCGAACACGCCGTGCAGGACGTTGGCGCGGTCGACCATGTGCGCGTAGGCCGGCTCGAACGCTGCCAGGTCGGCCGCCTTGATCGCGTCGGTGACCGGCCGGCAGTCGTCGGCGAGGTAGGCCGTCATCTCCGGGTCGTACTTGGGCCGCGAGTCGACGCACAGCGCCAGCTGCTTGACCGCGCTCTTCCAGTAGTAGGCGGCGAGCGGCCAGTTGCCGGCGAGCGCCGCGTAGTAGGTCCGGTGGACCCGCGGGCCGACCTCGGCCATCAGCCGGTCCATGCCCGGCTGCTGGCGGGCGAGCTCGTCGATCGTGAGGTCGCGCTTGCCGTTGTTGACGACGTGAGTGTGGTGACTGCTCATGGCGCGACAGTCTCCCAGGGGACGGTGAGCTCGCCGAAGCGGGCACGCTCCGGCGTCAGCTGCGGGTGGTCGAGGGCGGTGACAGCCTCGACCCAGCGCGCCCGGGGACCGAAGGGCGCGTACGACGCGGCGCGGGCCCACTGCGCGTCGAGGTCCGCGAGCAGCTGGTGCACCGGTCGCCCGGCGACGTTGTGGTGGATGAGCGCCTTGGGGAGCCGCTCGGCGAGGTCGGACGGCTGCTCGAGCGTCGGCAGGTGTGCGGCGAGGGTGAGGGTCTGCGGGGCGCCGTCGTGCAGGGTCACCCACGCGGCCCGGCGGCCCAGCTCGTCACAGGTGCCCTCGACGAGCAGCCCGCCCGGTGCCATCGACGCCAGCACGGTCTGCCAGGCCTCGGCGGCGACGTCCTCGTCGTACTGCCTGAGGACGTTGAGGGCGCGCACGACGTCCGGGCGGGTGCCCGCGAGCTCGAAGCCGCCGTGCACGAAGGCGAGGCCGTCACGGGCGGCGGGCTGGGCGGCGGCGACCCGCTCGCGGTCGATCTCGATGCCGGTGACCGTGGCCGTGGGGGCGGCGCGGCGGACCCGGTCGAAGAGCTCGACGGTGGTGACGGGGGTCGCGCCGTAGCCGAGGTCGACCAGGTGGGCGCCGTCGAGGCGGGCCCGGTGGACGGTGACCAGCCAGCGGTCGACGCGGCGCAGTCGGTTGGGGTGGGTGGTGCCGCGGGTCGCGAGGCCGAGCGCCCGCGCACGGCCCGCGGCGTACCTCTTGGGCTTGGCCTGTCCCTCCACCCCCCCATCCTTGCGTCATAGCCCGTGAGCGTGGGCAGCTCCTGAGCTGGTCTGACGTTGCGGGGGGTCAGGTGGTGCGGAACTGCGCGATGGCGCCGCGCAGCTCGTTGGCCAGGCTCGACAGCTGCGCGGCGGCGGCGGCGGCCTGCTTGGAGCCGACGGCGTACTGGCGGGAGACGTCGCTGACCTGGTTCATCGCGGCGACGACCTGCTCGGAGGCGCTGCGCTGCTGCTGGGTCGCGATGGAGATCTCCTTCGCGGCGGTGGTCGTCTCGTCGACGATGCCGGTGATCCGGCTGAGGGAGGCGACCGCGCCGCGGGCGAGCTCGACGCCGGTGCGGGCCTCGGCCGCGCCCTCCGCCGAGGCGCTGATCGCCGCCGACGTGCCGGCCTGGATGCGGTCGACGATCTGCTGGATCTGGCCGGTCGACTCCTGCGCGCGCTCGGCGAGCTTGCGGACCTCGGCGGCGACGACGGCGAAGCCGCGGCCGTGCTCGCCGGCACGGGCCGCCTCGATCGCGGCGTTGAGGGCGAGCAGGTTGGTCTGGTCGGACAGGTCGTCGATGACGCCGAGGATGCGGCCGATCTCCTGCGACTGCTCGCCGAGCTCGACCGAGCGGGTGGCGATGTCCTCGACACGGCCGGCGATGCGGTCCATCGAGGCGACCGACTGCTCGACGGCTTGCGAGCCCTCTTGGACGAGCTGGAGGGTCCGCTCGGCGGCCGCCGCGACGGCCCCGGCGGTGTCGGCGATGGAGGCCGCGGTGGCGGCCAGCTCGGCGATGGTCGTGGACGTCTCGCTCACCGCTGACGACTGCTGGGTGGCGCCGGCGGCGGTCTCCTCGGCGGTCGCGAGCAGCTCGGCGGCACTGGTCGCGAGCGACTCGCCACCGCCGCGGACCGCGTCGACGAGGCCGCGCAGGTTGCCGACCGTGGAGCCGAGGGAGGCGGTGAGCAGCTGGAGCGGCTCGGCGTAGGAGGCGGTCGCGTCGATGACGACGTGGCGGCCCGGGTCCTGGGTGAGGTCGCCCCGCGCGGTCGCCTCCAGCGCGG
Source organism: Mycobacteriales bacterium (assembly GCA_030697205.1). Classification (NCBI taxonomy): domain Bacteria; kingdom Bacillati; phylum Actinomycetota; class Actinomycetes; order Mycobacteriales; species Mycobacteriales bacterium. The sequence continues at coordinate 31,653 of JAUYQP010000034.1, read as the reverse complement.
TGGACAGCTCCTGCACGCGGGCCTGCAGCGCGTCGCGGTCGGTCTTCGCGGCCGCGCTGACGCGGGCCAGCATCGCCGTGACCTCCCCGACGAACAGCGGCAGCACGGCCAGCACGAGACCGACCAGCACGAGCTGGGGCAGCGTGTCGGTGCTGCCGAAGCGGGTGGCCTGCCAGTCGCCGAGCACGATGCCGGCGATGGCGGCGCCGCCGATCAGGCCGCCGAGCACGCGGGGCAGGGTGACGCCGGCGAAGACCATGATCGGCACGAGCAGGACCCAGAACGGGCCGCTCACGCCCCCGCCGTAACTGACGAAGCCGCTCGCGCACGACAAGTTGAGCACCAGCATCCAGAAGGTGATCGCGGTCGAGTGCTTCGCCACGAAGGCGACCCGCGCGCGCAGCGTCGGGATGCTCAGCAGGCCCAGCGCCGCGACGACGCCCTCACCGGTGTAGAACGCCAGCATGTCCATCGACAGCCGGTAGTCGACGGCGTCCTGCTGCTGCATGACCGCGGCTGCGCCGAACGCGAGCAGCGAGAGCGCCGCGGCGGCACCTGCCGCCCATCCTGCAAGTCGATCTGAGTGATCCACGCCACACCCCTTCCCGCGACCATGATCGGCACGAGGAGGCCCCGGGTGTAGCCCGAGTTGCACCGAGTTGTCCGGGGAGCGAGATAATGATCATCTCCGCACCACCTTCCCCACCCCCGCCTGCTGCTGCGGCGTCACGGTCAGCAGGTCCACGTTGACGTGCGCCGGCCGAGACGCCACCCACGCGATGCAGTCAGCGACGTCCTCGGCGGTCAGCGCCTCCACCCCGGCGTAGACCGCGGCCGCCCGCGCGGCGTCGCCGTCGAAGCGCACGAGCGAGAACTCCTCGGTCGCCACCATCCCCGGCGCGACCTCCGACACCCGGATCCCGGCCTCGACGAGCTCGAGTCGCAGCGTGTCGCGCACCGCCGCGAGCGCGTGCTTGGCCGCGACGTAGGACGCCCCGTCTTCGTAGACCCACCGCCCCGCCGTCGACCCCGTCAGCACGACCTGCCCCCGCGACGCCGTCAGCTGCGGCAGCACCGCCTGGACGGTCCGGACCGTCCCGAGCACGTTCACGTCGTACGTCCTCGCCCAGCGCTCCACGTCCACCGTCGCGATCGACCCGTGCCCGAAGGCCCCGCCCGCGTTGGCCACCAGCAGGTCCAGCGACGGCACCGCGTCGACGAGGGCCTCGACCGAGGCGGGGTCGGTGACGTCGAGAGCCACAGGGCGTACGCCGGAGCAGGAGGCCGCGAGCTGGCCCAGCCGGTCGAGCCGCCGCGCGGCCGCGACGACCTGCCACCCGTCGGCGGCCAGCCGGCGGGCGGTGGCCTCCCCGATGCCGCTGGAGGCCCCTGTCACAAGTGCGGTGCGCATGCGGGAAGTCTGCACGGGAGGCGGACGTTGAGCGTCCTGGGGCAGGATGTGCCCTGACAGCACCCTGACCAGTGAGGTGGACCGGCGCATGACCCCGCCCGTTCTGCGCACCGACCCGCCGCGCCGCGCCGCGGTGCTGTCGGTCCACACCTCCCCGCTCGAGCAGCCCGGCACCGGCGACGCGGGCGGGCTCAACGTCTACGTCGTCGAGACCTCCAAGCGGCTCGCGGCCCGCGGCGTCGAGGTCGAGATCTTCACCCGCGCCACCTCCAGCGACCTGCCGCCCGTGGTCGAGCTGGCCCCCGGCGTCACGGTCCGCCACCTCACTGCGGGGCCGTTCGAGGGCCTGTCCAAGGACGACCTGCCCGCGCAGCTGTGCGCGCTGACCTCGGGCGTGCTGCGGGCCGAGGCCCAGCACGAGCCCGGCTGGTACGACGTCGTCCACTCCCACTACTGGCTGTCCGGCCAGGTCGGCTGGCTCGCCGCCGAGCGGTGGGGCACCCCGCTCGTCCACACCGCCCACACGCTGGCCAAGGTGAAGAACCGGATGCTCGCCGACGGCGACACCCCGGAGCCGCTGCGCCGCGTCGTCGGCGAGCAGCAGGTCGTCGCCGCCGCGGACCGGCTCATCGCCAACACCGCCGACGAGGCCCGTGACCTCGTCGAGCTCTACGACGCCGAGGTCGACCGCGTCGTCACCGTCGCGCCCGGTGTCGACCTCGAGCACTTCCGTCCCGGCGAGGCGACCCTGTCGCGGGCCTCTCTCGGCGTACCCCCTGATGCTGTCCTGCTGCTGTTCGTCGGGCGCATCCAGCCGCTGAAGGCGCCCGACGTGCTGCTCCGGGCCGCGGCGCGGCTGCGCGAGCAGTGCCCCGACCTCCCCGTCCAGGTGGCGGTCGTCGGGGGCCCCAGCGGCAGCGGGCTCGCCGAGCCCCTCGCCCTGCAGCACCTCGCCGCCGAGCTCGGCCTGCCGGTCCGGTTCGAGCAGCCGTCGACCCCCGAGCGCCTCCGGGACTGGTACGTCGCCGCCGACCTCGTCGCGGTCCCCTCCCACAACGAGTCGTTCGGGCTCGTGGCCCTGGAGGCGCAGGCCTGCGGGACACCGGTCGTCGCGACCGACGTCGGCGGACTGCGCACCACCGTCCGCCACGGGGTCTCCGGCCTGCTCGTGCCCGGGCACGGCACCGACGACTGGTCCGACGCGCTGCTGTCGGCCCTGCACCGCCGGCCCGCGCTGTCGCTCGGTGCCCGCGCCCACGCCTCGCGGTTCTCCTGGGACGCCACCGCCGACGGGCTGCTGCAGACCTACGTCGACGCCGCGGTCGACCTCCATGAGGTGCGGCTCGCCGTCTCGCGCTGACAGGATGGCGCCATGAGCCCCGAGGCCGACGCCGCCGCCGTCATCGAGAAGGCCCTCGCCGACTCCGAGCTCGACTGGCACGCGCCCGCGCCCGGCCAGTTCTTCGTCAAGCTGCCCGGCACCCACAAGCTCGCCACCAACGCCTGGCTCGTCGTCGGCCAGCACTCGCTGCTCGTCGAGGCCTTCGTCTGCCGCAAGCCCGACGAGAACCACGAGGAGTTCCAGCGGTTCCTGCTGCGCCGCAACGCACGCATGTACGCCGTGGCCTTTGCGCTGGACAAGGCCGGTGACGTCTACCTCGTCGGTCGGCTGCCGCTCGCGTCGGTGTCGCCGGAGGAGGTCGACCGGCTGCTCGGGTCGGTCCTCACCTACGCCGACGAGGCCTTCGACCCGCTGCTCGAGATCGGCTTCGCCTCGTCGATCCGTCGCGAGTGGGAGTGGCGGCAGAAGCGCGGCGAGTCCACGGCCAACCTGGCCGCCTTCGCCCGCTTCGCCGACCCCGACCGTCCGTGAGCGTCCCCGAGCCCGTCTGGCGCGCGGACGGCGAGCTGCTCGACGTCCTGCACGCCCTCGGCTGCGAGCTCGAGCGCGTCGAAGCCGGCGCCTACCTCGTGACCCTGCACGGTCGCCGGCGGGCGCGCACGCTGGTCTGGCTCATCGCCGGCGAGCAGGCCGTCGCGGTCGAGGCCTTCGTCATGCACGTCGTGCCCGCCGGCTGCCCCGACCTGGCTGCGCTGCACCGCCACCTGCTGGGCCGGTCGCTGCGGATGCGCGACGTGCACTTCGCCCTCGACGACGTCGGCGACGTCTTCCTCACCGGGTCGCTCGCCGCGGTGACGGTCGAGTCCGTCGACCGGGTGCTCGGCGAGGTGCTGCAGGTGCTCGAGGACGAGCAGGAGGCCCTGCTGCGGCTGGCCTACGGGACCAGGCTCACCGCCGCCGGCCCTGGTGGCGATCCCGCTGACGAGGCGCTGCGGGCCAAGGTGCTCGCGGACGGCGCCGGCCGCCGCCCCGCCGGCACCCCCGATTGGTCCCCCCGCCGCGACCCCCGCCGCTGACCGACCCGCCGACCCCCTCTCAAGGGGGATTGGGTGGCTTTCCTCGGCGTGGCGGGTGGGGACGCGCCGACGAAAGCCACCCAATCCGCGGGGGGGCGAGCCCGGGCACCGTAGCCACGCGCGCCGACGGGAAGGTGTCCTGCAGGTCGCGACACCGCGCCTGACAGGATCGTGGGCATGGCAACCCTCGTGCTGCTCCGCCACGGCGAGAGCGAGTGGAACAAGCTCAACCTCTTCACCGGCTGGGTCGACGTCGACCTCACCGAGCTCGGTGTCGAGCAGGCCCGCCTCGGTGGCCTGCAGCTCAAGGAGTCGGGGCTGCTCCCGACCGTCCTGCACACGAGCCTGCTGGCTCGCGCGATCCGCACCAGCAACCTCGCGCTCGAGGCCTGCGAGCGCTCCTGGATCCCGGTGAAGCGGCACTGGCGGCTCAACGAGCGCCACTACGGCGCGCTGCAGGGCAAGGACAAGAAGGCCACGCTCGAGGAGTACGGCAACGAGCGCTTCATGCAGTGGCGCAGGTCCTACGACGTGCCGCCGCCGCCCATCGAGACCGGGTCGGAGTGGGACAACTCCACCGACGAGCGCTACGCCCTGCTGGCCCGCGACCTCGTGCCCCGCACCGAGTGCCTCGCCGACGTCGTCGACCGGCTGCTGCCCTACTGGTACGACGCGATCGTGCCCGACCTGCGAGCCCGCGAGACGGTGCTCGTGGCCGCCCATGGCAACAGCCTGCGGGCGCTGGTGAAGCACCTCGACGGCCTGTCCGAGGCCGAGGTCGTCGACCTCAACATCCCGACCGGTCAGCCGCTGCGCTACGACCTCGACGACGACGACCTCAAGCCCCTGGTCAAGGGCGGCACGTACCTCGACCCGGAGGCGGCCGCGGCTGCGGCGGAGGCCGTGAAGAACCAGGGCCGCTAGTGGCCGGCAAGAACGCCCGCCGCCGTGAGGAGGCGGCGGCCCGCGAGGCTGCGCGGACCGCGGCGGAGCAGGCCGAGCGGGCCCAGCGCCGCAAGGTCGCCGCGCTCACCATCGGGCTGCTGGTCGTCGTGCTCGCCGCCGGTGCGGCCTACCTCGTCGTCACCGAGCGGCGCGCCGACGCCCTGGATGCGCGCCTCGTCGCCGGGTCCTGCGTGCGGGACCAGCAGGCCGACCGGACGAAGGGCTCCGGGCACGTGGCCTCCCCGTCGTACGCCGTCAACCCCCCGGCAGGCGGCGACCACCTCGCCGACGCCGCCCGCGCCGGTGCTTTCACGGCTGCGCGCGCGCCGGTCGACGGACTGCTCGTGCACTCGCTCGAGCACGGCTACGTCGTGCTCTGGTACGGGCCCGGGGCGACCGCGTCCGACGTCGACGCCCTGCTGGCGATCCAGCGCGACAACCCCGAGGACGTCCTGCTCGTCGAGCGGCCGTCGCTGCCGGTGCGGTTCGCCGCGACCGCCTGGGAGCAGCGGCTGCTGTGCCCCGGTCTCGAGCCCGACGCGCTGGAGGCCTTCGTGGAGCGCTTCGTCGGGAAGGGCCCCGAGAAGGTCGACCGCGGCTGAGCTCAGGACGTGACGCGCTCGCCCGTCACGAGGTAGACGACGCGGCGGGCAACCGAGACGGCGTGGTCGGCGAAGCGCTCGTAGTAGCGACCCGCGAGGGTGATGTCGATCGCGGCCTCGATGCCACCGGGCCAGTCGTCGTGCAGGATCGTCTCGAACAGCTTGCGGTGCAGCGAGTCCATGACGTCGTCGTCGGCCTCGAGCTCGGCCGCCATGTCCACGTCGCGGCGGGCGATGACGGTGCCGGCCTTCGCGACGATCTCCTCGGCGGCGTGGCCCATCCGCAGGACGGTCTCGCGCAGCTCCGGCGGCACCGCGCTCGCGGGGTAGCGGCGGCGCGCGATCTTCGCGACGTGCAGCGCGAGGTCGCCCATCCGCTCGAGGTCGGCGACCATCCGCAGGCTGGTCACCAGCATCCGCAGGTCGGACGCGACCGGCTGCTGGCGGGCCATGACGTCGAAGGCCCGCTCCTCGGTCGCGCGGTAGAGCTCGTCGATCTGCTCGTCGGCGGTGATGACCATCTCCGCCAGCTGCAGGTCGGCGTCGAGCAGGGCGGTCGTCGCCTTGCTCATGGCCGACCCGGCCATCCGGGCCATCTCCACCAGTGAGGCGGAGATGGCATCGAGCTCGTCGTGGTAGGCGTCGCGCATGGGATGAGGCTATCCCCGACGGGAGCATCCCTCCGCGCAGGACGTGAAGCCTCGGCGTCCGGCAGGTGAACATCGGGTCGGGCGCACGCTCGTCGTTCACCTCGAGGGTGTACGACGCACCTAGCATCGCCCGTGTGCTGATCACGGGGATCGTGCTGGGCGTGCTGCTCGGAGTCGTCCTCGGGCTGGCGCTCGCCCGGGCCCGGTCCCGCGCGGCGCTGCCGGCCGTGCCCGCCCCACCGGTCCCGTCCGGGCCGTCGTCCAGCGAGGTCATCGATGCGCTGCCGGTCGCGGTCGCGGTGCTCGACAGCGCCGACGAGGTGGTCGTCGCGAACCCCACCGCCATCGAGCTCGGGGTCGTGCGCGACAGCCGGATCCCCGTCGCCGAGCTGCGCCGGATGGTCCGTGAGACGCGTGCCGACGGCGTCGCCCGCGAGGCCGTGGTGGAGCTCGCGGCGCACCGCCTCGGCCGCGTCCCCGAGGCCGTGCGGGTGCGGCTCGCCCCCGTCGGCGCCGACGGCCACGTCGCGCTGCTCGTCGAGGACGTCACCGAGGCCCGCCGCGTCGAGGCCGTCAGGCGCGACTTCGTCGCCAACGTCAGCCACGAGCTGAAGACCCCCGTCGGCGCGATGTCGCTGCTCGCCGAGGCGCTGTCGGACGCCTCCGGCGACCCGGAGGCCGTACGCCGCTTCGCCGGACGCGTGACCGTCGAGGCCGGGCGGCTGGGCCGGCTGGTGCAGGAGCTCATCGACCTGTCGCGGCTGCAGGGCGCCGACCCGCTGCCCGAGGCGACCTCGGTGTCGGTCGACCTCGTCGTCGCCGAGGCCGTCGACCGCTGCCGCACCGCCGCGTCCGCCAAGGGCATCGAGGTCGTGCGCGGCGGCGACCCGGGCCTCGCGGTCCTCGGGTCGGAGTCGCAGCTCGTCACCGCCGTCGGCAACCTTATCGACAACGCCGTTGCCTACTCCCCGGAGCGCACCCGCGTCGCCGTCGGCGTGCGCGGCCGGGCCGGCGAGGTTGAGGTGTCGGTGACCGACCAGGGCATCGGGATCGCGGAGAAGGACCTCGAGCGGGTCTTCGAGCGGTTCTACCGCGCAGACCCGGCCCGCTCCCGGGCCACCGGCGGCACCGGGCTCGGGCTCGCCATCGTCAAGCACGTCGCCACCAACCACGGTGGCGAGGTCAGCGTCTGGAGCGTCGAGGGCTCCGGGTCCACGTTCACGCTGCGGCTGCCTGCCGCGGCCACCAAGGAGGCTCTCGCATGACCGCACTGTCCCGTCGGCCGTCGTCCGGTCGCGCCCGATGACGCGCGTCCTGGTCGTCGAGGACGAGGAGTCGATCAGCGACCCGCTGTCCTACCTGCTCAAGCAGGAGGGCTTCGAGGTCGTCGTCGCCCCGACCGGACCGGAGGCGCTCGCGGAGTTCGACCGCGGCGGCGCCGACATCGTGCTGCTCGACCTCATGCTGCCCGGGCTGTCCGGCACCGAGGTCTGCCGCCAGCTGCGGGCGGTCTCGTCGGTGCCGGTCATCATGCTGACCGCGCGCGACTCCGAGGTCGACAAGGTGGTCGGGCTCGAGCTCGGCGCCGACGACTACGTCACGAAGCCCTTCTCCTCCCGAGAGCTCGTCGCCCGGGTCCGCGCGGTCCTGCGCCGGCGCGGTGCCGGCACCGACACCGCCGACGCCTCGACCGCCCTCGAGGCCGGTCCGGTCCGGATGGACGTCGACCGCCACGTCGTCACGGTCCGCGGGTCGGAGGTCGCGATGCCGCTGAAGGAGTTCGAGCTGCTCGAGCTGCTGCTGCGCAACGCCGGCCGCGTCCTCACCCGCGGCACGCTGATCGACCGGGTCTGGGGCGCCGACTACGTCGGTGACACCAAGACCCTCGACGTCCACGTCAAGCGCCTGCGCGCCAAGGTCGAGGCCGACCCGGGCACGCCCCGCCACCTCGTCACCGTGAGGGGCCTCGGCTACAAGTTCGAGGCGTAGCGCGCTACAGCGCCGACTCCGCAGCCAGCGTCGCGGGGTGGACGGCCACCCCCGCCGAGGCCGAGGCGCACAGCCGCGCGAGCTCGTCGTACGCGGGCTGCCCCAGCAGGGCGACCAGCTCCGGGCCGTAGGTGAGGTAGAGCGCGTCCGCGCCGACGTGGGCCGCGGGCGAGCCGGTGCACCACCAGTGCAGGTCGTGCCCGCCCGGTCCCCACCCGCGCCGGTCGAACTCGCCGATCGTCGACACCAGGACCCGGGTCTCGTCTGGCCGGTCGACCCAGTCCTGGGAGCGCCGCACCGGCAGCTGCCAGCAGACGTCGGGCTTGGTCTCGAGCGGGTGCAGGCCCTCGCGGACCGCGAGCCCGTGCAGGGCGCAGCCCTCGCCGCCGGCGAACCCGGGACGGTTGAGGAAGACGCACGCCCCGTCGACGCGGCGGGTCTTGCGGGCCGGCTCCCCGTCGAGCTCGTCGACCTGGGAGATGCCCTGGGCCCGGCCGACGTCGGCGTACTGCCAGTGCTTCTTCTTCAGCCGAGCTGCGAAGCCCTCGACCCGCTCCTCGTCCTCGGTGTCGGAGTAGAAGGCGCCGTGGCTGCAGCAGCCGTCGGAGGCGCGCCCCTCCTCGACGCCCTGGCACGACGTGCCGTAGACGCAGGTCCACGACGACAGCAGCCAGGTGAGGTCGGCGCGGACCCAGTGCTCGGGGTCGGCCGGGTCGACGAACTCGACCCACGAGCGGGGGAAGTCGAGCGTCACTTCGCGGGTCGTGGGCATCCCCAGCTCGGTCGGCACGTCCGCGAGGCTAGCCTGCGCTCGTATGAGGCTCGGGGTGCTCGACGTCGGGTCGAACACCGTCCACCTGCTCGTCGTCGACGCGCACCAGGGCGGTCATCCCGACCCGGTCCGCAGCCACAAGTCCGAGCTGCGGCTGGCCGAGCTGCTGCGACCCGACGGCAGCCTCGGCGACCACGGCACCGAGGTGCTCGTCGACGCGGTCGACCTGGCCCGCACCGAGGCCGAGGCGGAGGGCGTCGAGGACCTGGTCGCCTTTGCGACCTCTGCGGTGCGCGACGCGACCGACAGCGCCGAGGTCCTCGCGACCGTGCGCGCCGAGACCGGTGTCGACCTGCTGGTGCTGCCCGGCGAGGACGAGGCGCGGCTGACCTTCCTCGCGGTGCGCCGGTGGTTCGGCTGGTCGGCGGGCCGGCTGCTCTGCCTCGACATCGGCGGCGGGTCGCTCGAGCTCGCCGGCGGCATCGACGAGGAGCCCGACGTCGCGGTCTCGCTGCCGCTCGGCGCGGGGCGGCTCACCCGCGACCTGCTGCCCGGTGACCCGCCGACCCGCAAGGACCTCGCCGCCGCCCGCGACCACGTCCGGGAGTCGCTGCGCGCACAAGCCCCCCGGCTGCTCGCCGCCGGCCCGCCCGACCGCGGCGTCGTCACCTCCAAGACCTTCCGCTCGCTCGCGCGCCTCGACGGCGCGGCCCCGAGCGCCCACGGGCCACGCGTACGCCGGAGGCTCTCCCGCGACGGCCTCTCCGGCATCGTGGACCGGCTGTCGGTCACGCCCGCGGGGGACCGTGTCCTGCTGCCGGGGGTGTCCGCGGGCCGGGCCCACCAGCTGCTGGCCGGCGCGCTCGTCGCCCACGAGGCGCTCGTCGCGCTGGACCTCGCGGTGGTCGAGGTGTGCCCGTGGGCGCTGCGCGAGGGCGTCATCCTGCGCCGCCTGGACTGGCTGGCCGGCGGGTGAGCCTCTCGTGGCCGACGGGTGAACCGTGCGGCCCGCGCGCGACCGGGCCCGGGCGCCTAGGGTCGTCACCACGATGACCCGCCCCGACGCGCCGCTACCGACCGTGCCTCCGGCACGCGTCGCGCTGGCGACGGCGAGCGTCTACCCCGAGTCCACCGCGGCCGCCTTCGAGATGGCCGCGCACCTGGGCTACGACGGCGTCGAGGTCATGGTCTGGACCGACCCCGTCAGCCAGGACCCGACCGCGCTCAGGCGGCTGTCGGACTACCACGGCGTGAAGATCCTGGCCCTGCACGCGCCCTGCCTCGTCATCACCCAGCGGGTCTGGGGGACCGACCCGTGGGCCAAGCTCGTCAAGGCCAAGGACGTCGCCGAGGAGCTCGGTGCGGAGACCGTCGTGGTCCACCCGCCGTTCCGCTGGCAGCGGGAGTACGCCCGGCAGTTCGTCGGCGGCATCCAGGAGATGCGCAACGAGACCGACGTGCACTTCGCGGTGGAGAACATGTTCCCGCTGCGTGCCCGCGGTCGGGAGGTCACGCCGTACGCCCCCGACTGGGACCCGACCACCGAGGACTTCCCGCACTTCACCCTCGACCTGTCCCACACCTCGGTCTCGCAGTCCGACGCGCTGGCGATGGCCGACCTCATGGGCGACCGGCTGCAGCACGTCCACATCGCTGACGGCAACGGCTCCGCGCGCGACGAGCACCTCGTCCCGGGCCGCGGCACCCAGCCCTGCGCGCAGCTGCTGGAGGGGCTTGCGGAGCGCGACTTCGACGGCCTCGTGGTCGTCGAGATCAACACCCGCCGCTGCGAGGACCGCGCCGAGCGCGAGGCCGACCTCGCCGAGGCGCTGGCCTTCACCCGCCTCAACCTCTCCGCGCCGGCCGTCGACGCCGGGGACGCGGTCGCCTGGAAGCGATGACCCAGCCGGGCTCGCCGACCGCCTTCGAGGCGGTCGTCGACGACTACGACGCAGCCCGACCGACCTACCCCGACAAGGTGTACGACGAGATCCTTGGCCTCGCCGGCGGTGACGTGCTGGAGCTCGGGACGGGGACGGGGCTCGCCACCCCGGGGCTGCTGTCGCGGGCCGCGTCGGTGGTCGGGTCCGACCTTGGTCCGCGGATGCTGGGCCGCGCGGTCACGAAGCTGGGGATCCCCGCGGTGGTCGCCCGCGCCGAGGCGCTGTCCTTCGCCGACGCGTCCTTCGACGTCGTCACCGGCGCGCAGATGTGGCACTGGGTCTCCCTCGACACAGCCGTCCCCGAGGTGCTGCGGGTCCTGCGGCCCGGCGGTCACCTCGCGGTCTGGTGGAACGAAGCGGCCGCGACCGGGCAGGCGTGGTTCGACGCGCAGGAGGCGCTGATCGAGGCGGCCAACCCGGCCTACCGCCGCGGCTACCGGGTGCGCGACCGCGGCGCCGAGCTGGTGGCCGCCGGCTGGCCGGGTCCCGTGACGCGATGGGCGACGTCGTGGGAGCGGCAGCTCGACGTGCCGCTCTACCTGCGGTGGCTGCGCTCGAAGTCCTACGTCCAGGAGGCTCGGGACACCGAGGCGCTGGTCGCGGCTGTCGAGGCCGTGCTGGTCGAGCAGTTCCCCGACGGTGTCGTCACCGAGCCGTTCGACCTCACGCTCTGGGTCGCAGCCCGCAGCTAGGTTCCGCGCATGGACGTCGTCAGCACCCCCGCCCTCGGGCCGTTTTCGTCGTACCCCTGGGAGGCTCGCTTCGCGCAGACCTCCGACGGGCTGACGATGGGCTACGTCGACGAGGGGGACGGTCCCGTCGTGCTGATGCTGCACGGCGAGCCGTCGTGGGGCTACCTCTACCGCGGGATGGTGCAGCCGCTGCTCGACGCCGGCTGCCGCGTCGTCATCCCGGACCTGATCGGCTTCGGTCGCTCCGACAAGCCGACGTCGATGGAGGACTACACCTACGCCCGCCACGTCGAGTGGACCCGCTCGGTGCTCTTCGACGCGCTCGACCTGCGTGACGTCACGCTCGTCTGCCAGGACTGGGGCGGCCTGATCGGGCTGCGGCTCGTCGGCGAGCACCCGGCCCGCTTCGCGGCCGTCGTCGCCGCCAACACCGGGCTGCCCGACGGGACGCGGCGGCTGCCGGACGCGTGGTGGCAGTTCCACGACTTCGTGGTCCGCACCCCCGACCTGCCGATCGGCTTCCTGGTCGCGTCGGGCTGCGCGGACGGGCTGTCGCCTGAGGACCAGGCGGCCTACGAGGCGCCGTTCCCGACGCCGGAGTCCAAGGCCGGGGCGCGGGCCTTCCCCGGCCTCATCCCGCAGACCCTCGAGGACCCGGCGACGCCGGCGAACCAGGCCTCGTGGGAGGGGCTCGCGGCGTTCGACAAGCCCTTCGTGTGCGCCTTCTCCGATCGCGATCCCATCACCGCCGGTGCCGAGAAGGGGCTGATCGGGCGGATCGCCGGGACGGCCGGTCAGGAGCACGTCGTCATCACCGGCGGCGGGCACTTCCTGCAGGAGGACCGCCCCGCCGAGCTCGCCGCCGTCGTCGCCCGCGTCGCCCTCGCCCCCCGCTGACCCGCCCGCCCCCGCCCGCCCCCGCGGACCCCCCTCCAACCCCCTCCAACCCCCCGCTTGTACGCCGCTGTCGGCGCTACGAGGCCCCGGTAGCGCCGACACCCGCGTACAAGCGGGGGTGAAGGGGGGAGGGGGTCCAGGGCCGGGCAGGCGGTCACAGGTCGAGGACGCCGCTGTCGGTAGGGCGCGGGCCGCCGCGGGCGAGCCACGGGCCGAGCACCGGTGCCGCGAACGCCCCCGCCAGGACCCGGTCGCGCACGGTCGCCCCCCGCCGGGCCGACAGCAACCCCCCGAGCAGCAGGGACAGCCGCGTCATCTCGCGCACGTGCGGCTCGCGCAACGCCTGGTAGCCCGACACGTCCCCGCCCGCGAGCAGCCCCGCGAGCGCCCACGCGTCGCGCAGCCCCGCCCCGAGCCCCTGCCCCGCGAAGGGCGGCATCGTGTGGGCCGCGTCGCCCGCGAGCAGCACTGGCCCGACCTGCCAGGCCGCCGCCCGCCGTGCCGAGAACCGGTAACCCACCGCCCGCAGCACCTGCGCACCGGCGGCCCCGTCGCGGGCCAGCAGCCCCGGCAGCTCGTCCACCGACGCGCCGAGCCACTCCCACCGGTGTCCCTCGGGGGTGGGCATGTCCACCTGTGGCAGCAGCGGGTCGCAGGTGTAGGTGAACAGATCCCGCCCCCGCCACGCCACGTCCGCCACCAACCACTCACCGGGCAGGTCGCGCCCCCGCCACGCCACGCCCAGCAGCGACCGCACCGTCGACGACGCCCCGTCGCACCCGACGAGCCACCGCCCGCGCACCGCCGTCCGGTCGGCCAGCACCGCGGTCGCGCCCTGCAGCGCGACGACCGTCCCGTGGCGCACGGTCACGCCGGCCGCCGCGCACAGTGCCCGCAGCCGGGTCTCGAGTGCCGGCTGCGACAGGAACGACAAACCAGGAGCTCCGTCGTACGACGGGAACTGCACCTCCCCGATCACGCCCCCGTCGGCGGTGGCGAACCGCACCGTCCGGTCCGAGACGAAGCCGGCCACCAGTGACGGGTCGAGCCGTTGCAGCAGGGTGAAGACCTCACCGTCGGCGGCGACGGCGCGGGGGAGGGAGTAGACCTCGGGCACCCGCTCGACGACGGTGACCGTGAGGCCGAGCTGCGCGCACCGCAGCGCGAGCGCCGCCCCGACCGGCCCGAAGCCGACGACGACCACGTCGCAGGTCAGGTCAGGAAGGGGCACGCGCACTAGCCTTCCGGACATGCTCCGTCAGGTCATCCTCGCCGCCTCCCGCAGCGCCGGTCTGCGCCGCGTCGTCGAGCGCGCGCCGCTCTCCCGCGATGTGGTGCACCGCTTCGTCCCGGGCGCCTCGGTCGACGAGGCCGTCGCCGCGACCCGCGACCTGCTCGGCGACGGCCGCACCGTCACCCTCGACTTCCTCGGCGAGGACACCCTCGACAAGGAGCAGGCCGCCGCGACGGTGTCGGCGTACCTCGTCCTCCTCGGCCAGCTCAAGGAGTCGGGGCTCACCGAGGGCGGCCGGGCCGAGGTCAGCGTCAAGCTGTCGGCCGTGGGGCAGGCGCTCGACGAGCCGCTGGCCCTGGCCAACGCGCAGGCGATCTGCGAGGCCGCGAAGGCCGCGGGCACGACGGTGACCCTCGACATGGAGGACCACACGACGACCGACTCGACGCTCGGGGTGCTGCGCGAGCTGCGCCGCGACTTCCCGTCGACGGGCGCGGTGCTGCAGTCCTACCTGCACCGCACCGAGGCGGACTGCCGCGACCTCGCCCACGCGGGCTCGCGGGTGCGGCTGTGCAAGGGCGCCTACAAGGAGCCCGAGTCGGTGGCGTGGCAGGACAAGGCCGACGTCGACAAGAGCTACGTCCGGTGCCTGAAGGTGCTGATGGCCGGTGACGGCTACCCGATGGTGGCGTCGCACGACCCGCGGCTCATCGCCATCGCTGGCTCGCTCGCAGAGGGTCGCGCGCAGGGGACCTACGAGTACCAGATGCTCTACGGGATCCGCCCGCAGGAGCAGCAGCGGTTGGCGGCGCAGGGGGAGACGATGCGGGTCTACGTGCCCTACGGCGACGAGTGGTACGGCTACTTCATGCGACGGCTCGCCGAGCGCCCGGCCAACGTCGCCTTCTTCCTGCGCGCCCTGGCGGGCACCCGATGAGCATCGCGATCCTCGGGGTGGGCAAGCTCGGCGAGGCGCTGCTGTCCGGGCTGATCCGCTCCGGTCAGGCACCGGGCGACCTCATCGCCGCGGAGAAGCACCCCGAGCGGGCCGTGGAGATCGCTGCCCGCTACGGCGTTGCGACCGCAGACCCGGTCGACGCCGCGGCCGCGGCCGACGTGCTGCTGCTCGCCGTGAAGCCGCAGGACATGAAGGCGCTGCTCGTCGACATCGCCCCGGTCGTGCGCCCCGAGACGCTGGTCGTCTCGATGGCCGCCGGCATCACGATGGGCCTGCTCGAGGGCGCGCTGCCTTCGGGGACGGCGGTCGTGCGCGTCATGACCAACACGCCGGTCTTCGTCGACGAGGCCATGTCGGCACTGTCCGGTGGCGCCCACGCGACCCCGGCGCAGGTGCAGCTCGTCGAGGACCTGCTGTCGCACCTCGGCAAGGTCGTCCGCGTCCCCGAGGCGCAGATGGACGCCGTGACGGCGCTGTCGGGCAGCGGTCCGGCGTACTTCTTCTTCCTCGTCGAGGCGATGATCGACGCCGGCATTTTGCTCGGCCTGCCGCGCGCCGTCGCGGCCGAGCTCATCGTGCAGACCGCCGTCGGCAGCGCCAAGATGCTGCGCGAGTCCGGCGAGCACCCGGTGCTGCTGCGCGAGGCCGTGACGTCGCCGGGCGGCACCACCATTGCTGCGATCCGCACCATGGAGGACCACGGCGTGCGGGCCGCGATGCTCGCCGCCATCGAGGCCGCGCGCGACCGCTCCCGCGAGCTCGCGGGGGGCTGACCCGGCTCCTAGGGTGGGGGAGTGATCAGACCCCTGACCCTGGCCGCCCTGCTGCTGGTCCCCCTGGCCGGCTGCACCTCCGACGACCGCGCGGTCACGACCGGCGCGGTGACGCGCGAGACGATCACTGAGGTCGTCGAGGCCCCCGCGACCGTCACGGCGCGGGCGGTCGCGTCCGTGACCTCGCCCGCCGACGCGGTCGTCGCCCAGGTCCTCGTGGAGGACGGAGCAGACGTACGCCGAGGCGCTGTCCTGCTGCGGCTCACCTCGGAGTCGGCGACCGGCGCGCTGCGCACCGCCCTCGCCGCGCAGGCCGTCGGCGGTGACGCCGTGTCGCGGGCGCTCGCGGCCTCGACCCTGCAGAGCGCGCGGGCGACCGTCGACGCGCTGACGGTGCGCGCCCCGATCGACGGTGTCGTGACGTTCGGGGGCTCGGTGGCCTCGGACTCGCCGACGCTGGACGCCCTGCCCGGGGCGCTGCAGGGACTGGCCGGGTCGCTGCTCGGTGGCGCGTCGTCCGGGTCCGACGTGACGACGAACGAGCTGTCGGTCGGCGCGCCCGTCGGTGCCGGAGCCGGGCTGCTCACCGTCACCGACGTGTCCGCGCTCGGGCTCGCTGCGGAGGTCGACGAGACCGACGTGCTGCTCGTCAAGGCCGGCACGACCGCACAGGTGCAGCTCGATGCGGTGCCGACCGCCGACTACACCGCGACCGTCACCGGCGTCGACCTCGCACCGCTGTCGTCGGCGGGTGGTGGCGTCGGGTACCGCGTGCGGCTGGCGCTGACCGGCACGCCCGCCCCCCGACCGGGCATGTCGGCCGTCGTGCGGTTGAAGGTCCGCGAGGCGAGCTCTGCGCTGTCGGTGCCCTCGGCCGCAGTGGTCCGCGACGGGGCCGACGACGTGGTCTACGCCGTCGTCGACGGGGTCGTGCGCCGCCGGGTCGTCGCGGTCGGCGCCCAGGGCGTCGACCGGGTCGAGGTGACGTCGGGCCTGGCGGAGGGCGACGTCGTCGTGGTCCGTGACGCCGACGGCCTGCGCGACGGCCAGCGGGTCGACACGTGACGGCTGCCCTGGAGGCGGTCGACGTCACCCGCTCCTACTCCCTCGACGGCGTCACCGTCGAGGCGCTGCGGGGCGTCACGCTCGCGATCGAGCCGGGCGACTACGCCGCGGTCATCGGCCCGTCGGGCTCCGGGAAGTCGACGCTGATGCACCTCCTCGGCGGTCTCGACCGGCCGACCACCGGCACGATGCGGGTCGGCGGGCGTGACGTCTCGACGCTCACCGAGGACGAGCTCGCCGCAGTGCGCGGGCAGACCGTGGGCTTCGTGTTCCAGGCGTTCCAGCTGCTGGCCCGCACCTCCGCGGTCGACAACGTCGCGATGCCGCTCGTCTACCGCGGCCTCAAGCGCGCCGACCGCCGGGCCCGCGCCGCCGAGGCGCTCGAGGCAGTCGGCATGGCCCACCGCCTGGACCACACGCCGAGCCAGCTGTCCGGCGGCGAGCAGCAGCGGGTCGCCGTCGCGCGGGCACTGGTCGGGGAGCCGTCGGTGCTGCTCGCCGACGAGCCGACCGGCAACCTCGACAGCCGCACCGGCACGGCCGTGATGGAGCTGCTCGAGGGGTTGCACCGCGACCGCGGCCTCGCCCTGGTGCTCGTCACCCACGACGCGGACGTGGCCGCCCGCGCCGACCGGGTCGTCCGGGTCCGTGACGGTCTGCTCGAGGACGGCCCCTCGCTGCCGGCCCCCGGCGTACTCCCGTCGGGTGTCCCGGTCGATCCGGGTCGCTCTGACGACCACCCCGGCCCGAGACACGACCGGGACGTCCAGTGAGCGGCGCGGAGGCGTGGCGGGTCGCGCTGACGGCGCTGCGGGCCAACCGGCTGCGCAGCCTGCTCACCGTGCTCGGCGTCGTCATCGGTGTCGCCGCCGTCGTCGTCCTCGTGGCGATCGGCACCGGCGCGAAGCAGGAGGTCGAGCGGCAGGTCGAGGGCCTCGGCAGCAACCTCATCATCATCGTGCCGGGCAAGCTCGAGCTCGGCAGCGCACCGACCAAGAGCCGGCTGCAGCTGGCCGACGCCGACCGGGTGGGGCGGGCGATCGGCCAGCCGGGGCAGGTCGCGACCAGCCTGTCGAGCGGCGAGACCGTGCGCTACGCCGGGCGCGAGGTCTTCGCGACCGTCAACGGCACCAACCCCGCGGTGCCGCGGGTGTTCGTGCGGCCGATGGCGCGCGGGACCTACCTGCGGCAGTCCGACCTCGACACCCGCCGGCGGGTGGCGGTGCTCGGGTCGACGCTGGCGGCGGGGCTCTTCCAGGGCGCCGACCCGCTGGGCCGCCAGATCGCCATCGGCGGGGTGCGCTTCCGCGTCGTCGGCGTCTTCGCCGAGGTCGGGTCGAGCCTCGGCGCCGACCGCGACAACGAGGTGCACGTGCCGGTGACCGCGGCCCAGCGGCTCTTCGACGACACCCGCGTCGACGCCCTCGCGCTCAAGGCCCCGTCGGCCGCGACGATCGAGCAGACCCGCGCGACCGCGCTCGCGGTGCTGGAGCAGCGCTACCCCGACGAGGAGTTCAGCGCGGTCACCCAGGACCAGGTGCTCGGCGCGGTCGGCCGCATCCTCGGGCTGCTCACGACGGTGCTCGCCGCCATCGCCGCGATCAGCCTGCTGGTGGGAGGCGTCGGCGTCAGCAACATCATGCTGGTGAGCGTGCGCGAGCGGACCCGCGAGATCGGCCTGCGCAAGGCCGTCGGGGCCCGCCAGCGCGACATCACCCTGCAGTTCCTCGTCGAGGCGGTTGTGCTCACCACGGTCGGCGGTCTCACCGGCATCGCCCTCGGGATCTCCGCGGCGCTCGGCCTGTCGGCGGTCATCGACCAGCTGCCCGCGGTCATCTCCTGGTGGTCACCGCTGCTCGCCTTCGGGGTCTCCGCGGTGGTCGGCGTCGTCTTCGGGGTTGTGCCGGCCCGCCGAGCGGGAAGGCTCGACCCCGTGGACGCCTTGAGGTCAGAGTGAGCACCTCGACGCTGGTCGTCTGGGACGACGTCTTCGGCGACTACGACTTCGGCCCGACGCACCCGCTCCGGCCGCTCCGCCTCGAGCTCACGATGGCGCTGTCCCGCCAGCTCGGCGTCCTCGGCCGCCCGGGCGTCGAGGTCCGTGCGCCGCGCTCCGCGAGCGACGAGCTGCTCGAGCTGGTCCACGACAAGGCGTACGTCGGAGCCGTCAAGCGGGCGCCCGACGACATCATGGGGCGGCTGTCGGCGCGCTACGGCCTCGGCACCGGCGACAACCCCGTCTTCGCCCGGATGCACGAGGCCGCCGCGCTCGTCACCGGCGCGACGGTCGACGCGGCCCGCGCGGTCTGGGAGGGCACCCACCAGCACGCGGTCAACATCTCCGGCGGCCTGCACCACGCGATGCGCGACCGGGCCAGCGGCTTCTGCGTCTACGACGACCCCGCCGTCGCGATCGCCTGGCTGCTGTCGGCGGGCGCCCAGCGGGTGGCCTACGTCGACGTCGACGTGCACCACGGCGACGGCGTCGAGGCGGCCTTCTACGACGACCCGCGCGTCCTCACTGTGTCGCTGCACGAGAGCGGCCGGACGCTGTTCCCCGGCAGCGGCTGGGCCGACCAGGTCGGCGGGCCGGCGGCCGTGGGGTCCAACGTCAACGTCGCGCTGCCCGCCGGCACCGACGACCCGGGCTGGCTGTCGGCCTTCAGCGCCGTCGTCCCGCCGGTCCTGCGCGCCTTCGACCCGCAGGTGCTCGTGACCCAGCACGGCTGCGACACCCACTCGCTCGACCCGCTCGCGCACCTCGAGATGTCGGTCGACGGGCAGCGGGCCGCCTACGGCGCGCTGCACCGCCTGGCCCACGAGCTGTGCGGCGGGCGGTGGGTAGCGCTCGGCGGTGGCGGCTACGAGCCGGTGCAGGTCGTCCCGCGCGCCTGGACCCACCTGCTCGCCGAGGTCACCGGTGCGCCGGTCGACGGGGCCACACCGCTCGACTGGCGCGACCTGGCGCAGACCCGCGGCGGTGAGCTCGCCCCGACCAGCCTCACCGACGGTCGCGACGTGAGCTGGCCGGTGTGGTCCGACGGCGACAGCGCGGTGGACCGCGCGATCCGCGAGACGGTCCGCCACGCCTTCCCGGCGATGGGGATCGGGTGAGCCTGCCCGACCGCGACCTGCGTGATCATCTCGTCAGGCACCGGATCGCCGGCGAGGTCGCGACCAGCCGCGAGGACAACCTGCGCAACGCCGCCCGGCTCGCCGAGGGCCGTGACGGCTACGGCTTCGGTGTGCGGCTGTCGCGCCGCTGGAGCACCGACGAGGTCGTCGACGTGATGGTCGAGCGGGTCGGCATCAGGGCCGACCGCGACCACGTCGAGGGGCCCGACACGATCGACCCCGACCTCACCCTCGCGGCGCTCGACCGCTGGCGCGACCGGTTGCGCCTCGCGGCCGCCCGCCGCGAGCGGGTGCTCGTCGCCACGGGCCACCCGACCGGGGTGCTCAGCCTGCACCTCGCCGTCGCGGTCCACCTCGCCGCGGCCGGGTGCGAGGTCCTCGACCCGCACCTCGAGTGGCGGTGGCCCTGGCCGGAGCCCAGCGCGTGGGCCCGCGGCCGGCAGCGCCACGTCCGGTCCCTGCACGGCGTGCAGGTGCTCGCCAGCGGCGGGGAGCTGCTCCACACCCACGCGCCCGAGCCGATGGAGGCGGTGCTCGCGGGCCTGTCCGTCGTACCCGACCTCGTGGTCGCCGACCACGGGTGGGCAGGCGCGGCGGCCAGTCAGGGGATCGAGACGCTCGCCCTGGCCGACTGCAACGACCCGGCGCTGTTCGTCGGCGAGGCCGAGGGGCTGCCGCTGGTCACCGTGCCGCTCGACGACAACGTCGCCCCGCGGCTCTACCGCCCCCTGTGGGAGCACGTCCTGTCCTGACCGGCGGGTGGGGCCGGCGCTGGGCCGAACGGCGGACTAGGCGATACCACACCAGTCCCGATAGTCTCGGGAGGCACGTGCGTGTCGGAAGCAGCCGGTGGGGAAGCCGGCGGCCGCGACGCGTGCCGAGAGCGGTGTCCCGTGAGCAGTCCCAACGGCGTGAGCAACCTGAGCGAGGTGCGCTTCCTCACCGTGGCCGAGGTGGCCGCCGTGATGCGCGTGTCCAAGATGACCGTCTACCGGCTGGTGCACGCGGGCGAGCTGTCCGCCGTGCGCGTGGGCCGCTCCTTCCGGGTCCCCGAGCGGGCCGTGCACGACTACCTGCAGGGCGCGTTCACCGAAGCAGGCTGACGCACCCGTCCAGGCAGGCTCCACCAGCCGCTAGGCTGGGTCCTTCGCACCGACTTCCCGACCGACCAGAAGACAGGCAAGGTTCCGACGTGGGTTCCGTCATCAAGAAGCGCCGCAAGCGGATGGCCAAGAAGAAGCACCGCAAGCTGCTGAAGAAGACCCGCGTCCAGCGTCGCAACAAGAAGTAGCGCGCCGCACCGCCTGACCGGTCCCGTCCGCGGGGCCGGTCCTCGGTGTGCCCGGGCTCACGTCCCGCTGGGCCGAACGGCGCACTAGGCTCGGCACCTCCAGTCAGGAGGTGGCTCATGGACGGTCCGCGCGTGGTCCTCGTGACCGGCGTCAGCCGCTACCTGGGGGCCCGGCTGGCCGGCACGCTCGCCGCCGACCCCTCCATCGAGCGGGTCATCGGCGTGGACACCGTCGCGCCGCGCCCCGAGGCGACCGCGGCGCTCGGCCGCACCGAGTTCGTCCGCGCCGACATCCGCAACCCGCTCATCGCGAAGGTCATCGCGCAGGGCCAGGTCGACACGGTCGTCCACATGAACGTCATCGCCACGCCGCTCGGAGCCGGCGGCCGCACGGCGATGAAGGAGATCAACGTCATCGGGACGATGCAGCTGCTGGCCGCGTGCCAGAAGGCGCCGTCAGTCCGCAAGCTCGTCGTGAAGTCGACCACCGCCATCTACGGCTCCTCGCCGCGCGACCCGGCGCTGTTCACCGAGGACGTCGAGCCGCGGGCGCTGCCCAAGGCCGGCTACGCCAAGGACGCCGTCGAGGTCGAGGGCTACGTCCGCGGCTTCGGTCGCCGCCGCCCCGACGTCGCGCTGTCGCTGCTGCGCTTCACCAACTTCATCGGGCCGGCGATCGACACCCCGCTCACCCGCTACTTCGCGCTGCCGGTCGTCCCGACCGTGCTCGGCTTCGACCCGCGCATCCAGCTGTGCCACGAGGACGACGGCATCGAGGTCCTGCGCCGGATGACGCTCGAGGACCACCGCGGCATCTTCAACGTCGGCGGCCCCGGCGTCCTCCTGCTGTCGCAGGCGATCCGCCGCACCGGCCGGCCGTCGCTGCCGGTCCCGTCTCCGCTGGTGTCGGTGGTCGCGCAGACCTTCCGCCGGGCCGGCCTCGTCGACTTCAGCCCCGAGCAGATGCGCTACCTCGAGCACGGCCGCGTCGCCGACGTCAGCCGGCTGACCGCCGAGCTCGGGTGGGCGCCGCGTCGCACGATCGACGCCTTCGACGACTACGTCGAGACGCGCGCGGCCGGCCGGCTGCTGCGCCCCGAGACCGCGGGCTACGTCGAGGAGCGCCTCCTCGACCTCGTCCACCGCGGCGCGAGCCGCGCAGGTGGCAGCAAGGAGACCGTCGGTGCCTGAGGTGACCCGCCGCCAGGCCGACGGGGGCAACGTCATCCCGCTGGCGTCCCGCACCCGCGCGTCCAGCCTCGCCGACGACCTGGCCGCCGACCTGGCAGGCGCGCGTGCAGGGGACTCGCCGACCGACGTGCCCGCGGCCGACTCCCCGTCCTGGGAGCGCAAGCTCGCGGGCGGCCTCGCGTTCCTGCGCCGCCGCATCACCGGCGACTACCCCGTCGACGACTTCGGCTTCGACCCCGACCTCACCGAGCACGTCCTGCTGCCGCCGCTGCGCCCGCTCTACGACAAGTGGTTCCGGGTCGAGACCCGCGGCCTCGACAACGTCCCCGACACCGGTGGCGCGCTGGTCGTGGCCAACCACTCGGGCACCGTCGCGATGGACAGCCTCATGACGGCGCTCGCGCTGCTCGACCACCACCCGGCCCACCGCAACCTGCGGATGCTCGCGGCCGACCTCGTCTTCCAGGTCCCGGGCCTCGCCCCGATCGCGCGCAAGTCCGGCAACACGCTGGCGTGCAACGCCGACGCCGAGCGGCTGCTGTCGGGCGGCGAGCTCGTCGGGGTGTGGCCGGAGGGCTTCAAGGGCGTGGGCAAGCCCTTCAGCGAGCGCTACAAGCTGCAGCGCTTCGGTCGCGGCGGCTTCGTCTCCGCCGCCCTGCGCACCGGCGTGCCGATCATCCCGTGCTCGATCGTCGGCGCGGAGGAGATCTACCCGATGCTCGCCAACGCGAAGGTGCTGGCCCGCCTGCTCGGCCTGCCCTACTTCCCGATCACGCCGACCTTCCCCCTGCTCGGCCCGCTGGGCGTCGTACCCCTGCCGTCGAAGTGGATCATCGAGTTCGGCGAGCCGATCGAGACCGCCCACCTCGGCGGCGCGACCGCCGCCGACGACCCGATGCTGGTCTTCAACCTCACCGACCAGGTCCGCGAGACCATCCAGTCGACGCTCTACACGCTGCTCATGCAGCGCCGCTCGGTCTTCTTCTAACGGCGCGCCGCACCCATCGCGGCCTTCGCGGCCTGCGCCACCCGCGCCCCGTGGCCGTGGCCCGCGTGGCGCCGGCGCAGCGCCAGCCCGGCGACGACCCCGCCGGCGAGGGCCCCGGCACCGGCCGCAGCGGGCACGCCGACCTTGGCGGCCTTGCGGCCCGTGCGGAAGTCCTTGATGACCCAGCCTCGGGCCCGCGCCTGCTCGCGCAGCGCGGTATCGGGGTTGACCGCGACCGCATGACCGACCAGCGAGAGCATCGGCACGTCGTTGGAGGAGTCGGAGTACGCCGTGCACCGTGACAGGTCGAGGCCCTCGCGCTCGGCGAGCGCGCGCACCGCCTCCGCCTTGGCCGGCCCGTGCAGCGGCTCGCCCACCAGGCGGCCGGTGTAGAGGCCGTCCTGGACCTCCGAGACGGTCCCCAGGGCCCCGGTGAGGCCCAGGCGCTTGGCGATGATGCGGGCCAGCTCCACGGGTGTCGCGGTGACGAGCCAGACCCGCTGGCCGGCGTCGAGGTGCTGCTGGGCGAGGGCGCGCGTCCCCGACCAGATGCGGCGCTCCATCAGCTCGTCGTAGATCTCCTCGCCGTAGGCGACGATCTCCGTGACCGACTTGCCGGCGACCAGCCCGAGCGCCTTGTCGCGCGCCTCCGCGACCGCGGCGAGGTCCTCCTTGCCGCGGACGCGGAACTTGGCCTGCTCCCACCCGAAGCGCAGCAGGTCGGAGGTCGTGATGAGGCCGCGCCCGGCCATGCCCTTGCCGAAGAAGTAGATCGAGGCGCCGCGGATCATCGTGTTGTCGACGTCGAAGAACGCCGCGGCCGTCGGGTCGGCCACGACCTCGAGCGAGGACTCCACCTCGGCGACGGCGGCCGAGGCGGCCCCGGCGAGGACCGCGGCGACGCCGTCATCGGCAGGCGGGCGTCGGCGCAGGGGCACGGTGGGCAGCCTCTCGGGCGGGGCGGGTGGGCTCGGGAGCCACCCTAGGGGAGGCCCTCACAGCGCAGCGCCCCCGGTCCGAGGACCGGGGGCGCTGTGCTGTGGTGCGGAGGTGTGACTAGCCGACGAAGACCGAGCGACGGCGGCGGGCGACGAGCGCGACACCCATGAGGACGGTGGCCGCGGCGGCGAGGCCGAGCTCACCACCCGTGCGGGGCAGGCTCACCGGGGTGTTCACGGGGGTGGAGACCGTGGTGACCGTGGTGACCGGGGTGGTCGGCGCGGCGACGAGCACGGTGCCGGCTGAGGCGTTGGCGCGGACCAGGTCGACCGTCAGGAACTTCTTGCCGGCCGGGAGCAGCGCCGCGAGGACGGGCGGGTTGACGATCAGCGTGGTGGCGGCGACGGACGCGGCGGCAGCGGTGCCGTCGGGGGAGACCGTCGTGGTGCCCTTGCCGATGACGACGTCGACGCCGGCGAGCTCGTTGAGCAGGCCGCTGACGGTGTCGAGCGCGTCGTTGACCGTGCCGGTCAGCTCGGCAGGGAGGGCGGAGCCGACGGTGCCACCGAGGTTGAGGCCGTTCTCGTCGAGCAGCGCGGTGAGGGCGCCGTTGGCGACGGAGACCTTGAGGACCGGCGTGACGGTATCGGCCGAGGCGGTGCCCGGCTTGCCACCGGCGGCGGCGGTCGCCTTGGAGGTGATGGCCTCGACCGAGACCAGGCCGTTGAGGACGTTGAGGTTCTTGACGGTGTTCTCGACCGTCGAGGTCACGACGTCGCCCTTGCGGGTGATGAGCTGGTCGCTGATGATCGTGTCCATCGAGACCAGGTCGGTCGCGGCGTCGAGCGAGCCGAGGGTGTCGAGGAGGCCGTCGAGGGTGTTCTCGAGGGTCGCGGTGACGGTCTCGACAGCGGCGGCCGCCGGGGCGGACAGCGGCGAGGCGGCGTTGTCGGTGGCAGCGTCGAGCTGGTCGAGCGCACCAGTCAGCGCGGAGCCGACGGTGCCCGTCGCGGTGCCGGCGACGGTGTCGACGGTGCCGAGGGCCGTGTCGAGCACGCCCTGGACGGGAGCGGTGACGCTCTCGAGGTTGGCGGCGCCGAGGGCGCCGATGCGCAGCTGCGCGACACCGGAGGCGGAGGCGCTCAGTACACCGTCGAGGGAGGGCTGCGCGACCTTGGAGGTCAGCGGGAGGAGCTTGAGCTTGATGCCGAGCTGGTCGATGTTGACCAGGCCGGGCTGCGAGTCCTCGGTCTTGCCGGTCAGCGAGGCCTTGGTGGCCTTCGCGAGCAGATCGGAGAGCACCGGCACGTTGCCCTTGCCCAGGATCGCCGTGGTCTCGGCGAGCGGGGTGAGGACGGTGGAGACCTGACCGTCGGTCATCGAGATCGTCTGCTCGATGGTGGAGGTGCCCAGCGCGCCGGCGAGAGCGGCCGGCAGGTTGAGCGTGATCTTGATGGCCGCGCCGTCACCGGCGGCGACGATCTTGGACGTGTCGATGGCGGTCGCGGCGGAGGCCGTGCCCGCGCCGGTGGCGACGAGCGTGCCCGTCGCAACCGCGAGTGCGGTGAGCCGCACGATTCCCTTGACTGCCATGTTCCCTGACCCTTCGGAGTGGTGCGCTGTCGTCCCTGTATCGGCGGCTGGACGAATCCCCTGAAGTGTGGACCTACCAGGGCTTTTCCGACCACCACGACGCGCTCTGATCCAGGTAACGAGGCCGGTGACGGTTGGTGACGGGCCTCACGGGAACTTTTTTCCGGACCCCGGGAACACGGGAGACGAAACCGGACGCGACGCGCACCTGTGAGCCTGACCCCCAGGGGTACTCCGGAGCCGGCGGCGCGGCCGCGGGCGGGCGACTCCCGGCCGTCACGCTCCGTGACGACCGGAGGGTCAGCGCCGGGACTCTGCCCGCGCTGGGACTACGGCTGCGGGGCCTGCAGCGGGAGGGTCGGCGGCAGCTCGGTGGGGAGCACGACGGGCGGCAGCGGGATCGAGGTCGGGAGACCGCTGGGCAGCGGGAGCCCGGAGGGGATGACGATCTCCGTCGGGAGCACCGAGCTGGGCTGCGGGGAGGGCTCCTGCGTCGGTTCCTGCGTGGGAGTCGGCTGCGGCGAGGGCTCAGTGGTCGGGGTCGGCTCGGTCGCCGGCTCGGCGGTCGGTGTGGGGGCGGGCTCGGGCTGCGGCGCGGCGCACTCGCAGTCGGGCTCCTGCGTCGGCACGACCTGCGGTCCGGGCGTCGCCGTCGATCCGGGCGCGGGCTCGGGCGACGCGGTGGGCAGCGCCGGGCCGGCGCCCTGCGGGTCGCACTGGTCGCCGCAGGTGCCGAGCTGGATCGCGAGCTCGGTCTGCTGGGCGACGGTCGTGACGAGCGAGAGCGACTCCTGCGCGCGGGGGCGGGCGTCGGCGGGCAGCGACGGCAGCACCCGCTCGATCGACTGCGCCTGGCGGCGCGCGAAGGTGACGATCACGCGCAGCGGCTCGACCTCGCCGCTGTCGCGGAAGGCGCTCTCGAGCAGGGCCTGGCCGTCGCGGGTCTGCGCGTCCATGTCGGACAGGGCGGTGCGGACCCGCTCGGTCACCGAGCCGCCGAGGGCGATGAGCGACTGCTCGTCGGAGACCGGGGCGAAGGGGCCGCTCGCGTTGAGCTCCTCGCGGCCGAGCGCGAGCGCGCGGACCTCGCGCAGCCGGGTCTCGGCGAACTCGAGGTGCTGGGTGCCCTTCTCGACGTCGCCGTCGGCGAAGCTCAGCTGCAGGGCCTCGGTGGCCTTCTTCGTGCCGTAGAAGGTGTCGCCGGGCAGCGAGCGCTGGCTCGCGACGGCGACACCGGTGACCGCGACGACCGAGGCCATCGCGCCGGCGGCGACGCCGAGACCGCGCTGGCCGCGCTTGGCGACCGCCCAGGTCACGGCCCTCGGCGCAGACGACGCAGCCGAGACACCGGGGACCTCGGCGACCGGCACGCCGATGCCCTGCACGGCGGCCACGGCGAGCAGGCGGGTCCGCAGCGCGGTGCGGAACTCCGGCCGGGGGGCCGTCTCCTCCGACAGCGCGGTGCCGACGGAGCGCAGCCGGCTGACCAGCGCGAGCGCGGGCGCCGCGGGGTAGTCGTAGGAACCAGGGGCGAGCGGGACGACGGCGCCGTCGAGGAGCGCCGCCAGCTCGTCGGCCCGGGCGCGGGTGCCGAACGGGTTCATGGCCGGCGCTCCCTTCCCGAGTGCTGGGCGTGCGGGTGCTGAGCGTGCGTCGTTGCACGCGCAGGACGAGCCGCAGGGGCTGTCACGGACTGCAACGAAGGTGACGGCGAGAAGGTGACGGGCCATCCCGGGAAATGACCCGTTGTGACCATGCTCTCGCCCAAGGTGGCGTGGTCCGTGGTCAGGAGCGCGGTCGTGATCACAGCTCGACCCCCTCGGGGAGCAGTCGGCCGAGGGTGCGGATCGCGCGGTACTGCAGCGCCTTGATCGCGCCCTCGTTCTTGCCCATCGCCTGCGCGGTCTCGGCGACCGACAGGCCCTGCAGGAAGCGCAGCACGATGCACTCCTGCTGCTCCGGGCCGAGCTGCTTGACGGCCTCGAGCAGGACCTTGTTCTGCATGGCCTCGAGCACGGCCATTTCGGGGCCCTCGGTCACGAGCGCGGCGCCGGACTCCGACACGTCGTCGGTGGTGAGCTCGAGGCGGTAGCGACCGCTCTTGTAGTGGTCGGCGATGAGGTTGCGGGCGATGGTCACGAACCACGCGCCGACGTCGCGGCCCTGCCAGGTGAACGACGAGATCCGGCGCAGCGCGCGCAGGAAGGTCTCCGAGGTGAGGTCCTCGGCGAGCTGCGCGGACGACACCCGGTAGTAGACGTAGCGGTAGACGAGGTCGACGTAGCGGTCGTAGAGCTCGCCGAAGGCCTCCGCGTCACCCGCCTGCGCGCGTTGGACGAGCGCGATCGCGACCGCGGTGTCGCCCTCGGGGGCGGCCAGCGGCTCGGTGCCGAGGTCGGGGGCGGCGGTCTCCGTGGACGCGCTGGGCCCCGGGACGAGCGTCCCGGAGACACCGACGCCTGCGGCCGCGACCCGGCTGGTGCTCACGACGGAGAAGCGCACGTGGCCGCGGTGCGGGCCGGGCCCGGCGACGAGGACGGCCCGGGCGGTGCGCTGGGCGTCCTCGCGGCGGGCGTCACGCAGCGCGGCCCGCAGCAGCGACAGGTCGGTGGCGGTGTCCCTCACGGGCGGGCCGGGTGCGGGCGGACGACCGGTGCGTGGGCGCGCGGGAGCCCGGTGGCAGCGCGCGCGAGCACGGGCATGGGAGCTCCAGGCAGACGGGGGACCGCTCCATCGTAGAGGCGCGTGCGGTCCTCATCCCGGTTTCGGCAGACCTCGGGGCGTGCTTGACGCCCGCTCACGGTTCGCGGGTGAGGGCGAGGGTGAGCCGGGACAGCTCCGCCTCGAGGCGGGGGAGCCCGTCGACCTTGCCGAGGCACAGGGCGACGCCGGCCGCGGCTGCGGCCCGCTCCACCTCGGCGTCGAGGTAGGCGGTGTAGACGACGACCTGCTGCCCGGGGCGCTCCGCGCGGATCCGGCGGGTGGCCTCGAGGCCGTCCATGACCGGCATGTGGAGGTCCATGACGATGACGTGGGGGTCGGTAGTGCGGGCCAGGACGACCGCCTCCTGACCGTCGGCGGCGCGGCCGACGACGTCGAAGCCGTCGAGGCCCAGCATGTCCGCGACGAGCTCACGCACGTGCGGGGTGTCGTCGACCACGAGCACCCGGATCACAGCGTCCCCCCGTTCCTGACCGCCCGCGCACAGCGGCAGCGACGTACATTCCACCTCATGACGGCGCCCGGCTCCGCCCGCACCCCTGCGCGGCGTCCCTCGCGTGCGGCGCGCCGGCGTCGCCGGTCGCGGCGGATCGGCCGCGCCTTCCTCGTCCTCGTCCTCGCGCTGCTGGTCGGGTCGGGGACCTTCGTCGGCGGGCTGCTCGCCGCACCGATCGACTTCGCCGTACCCCCTCCGCCCAAGAACGCGCTGCTCAGCGCCGCGGACGGCACCCAGCTCGCGACGCTGCGGCCGCAGCAGCAGCGCGAGATCGTCCCGGCCGCGGACATCCCCAAGCAGATGGTCCAGGCCATCATCAGCGCCGAGGACGAGCGGTTCCTCGAGCACAAGGGGGTCGACCCGCTCGCGACGGTCCGCGCGGCCTACCGCGACCTGACCGGCGGCCGCCGGCAGGGCGGCTCGACGCTGACTCAGCAGTACGTGAAGAACGTCTACGTCGGCGACGACAAGAACCTCCTGCGCAAGATGCGCGAGGCCGCGCTCGCGGTGCGGCTCGAGCAGCGCAAGGAGAAGGAGGAGATCCTCACCGACTACCTCAACGTCCTCTACCTCGGCAACAGCACGTACGGCGTGCAGGCGGCTGCGAAGTACTACTTCGGTGTGCCGGTGAAGGACCTCGACCTCAACGAGAAGACCGGCAAGCGCGAGCCCGTCCTTGCCGTCGCCCGGGCGACGATGCTGGCCGGGATCGCACCGGCGCCGAGCGCGTGGAACCCGGTCCGCGACTTCACCACCGCACGGGTGCGCCAGACCTACGTCCTCAACCGGATGGTCACCAACGGCTACATCTCCACCGCCGAGGCGAGCGAGGCCAAGCGCAGGGTCGGGGCGGTGATCCCGCTCCAGGAGTCGCCGCCCGAGCCGCCGTCGACGGCGCCGGAGTTCACCGACCTCGTGAAGGCCAAGCTGCGGGGCGAGTTCGACACCGCGGAGGAGGAGGACAGCCTGCTCTTCCGCGGCGGCCTCCGCGTGAAGACGACGCTCGACAACGACCTGCAGGCCGCGGTGACGCGAGCCGCCCGCGAGGTGCTGCCCGACCCCGACGACCCGCAGGCCGCGGTGGTGGCGGTCGACATCCGCAACGGTGACGTGAAGGCCATGACCACGCTGCGCCGGGTGCCGGAGCGGCAGAAGGACGGCAAGGTGGTCCGCAAGGCCTCGGTGGGCTACACCCGGGACGGCCTGAACCTCGCCACCAGCGGCTACCGCTCCGTGGGATCGACCATCAAGCCGTTCACGCTCGGGGTCGCGCTCGAGAAGGGCCGCACGCTGGGCACCCGCGTCTTCGCCCCCGGCTGCGACCGGATCCGCGACCGCAGCGAGGACGACGGCTTCTACGACTACTGCAACGCCGGTGGCGAGGACAGCCCGAGCCGCTCCACGACGCTCGCCGGTGCCCTCGCGCGTTCGGTCAACACCGTCTACGTCCCGCTGGCGATCGACGTCGGCCGCAAGCGCATCAAGGACGTCATGCTCGCTTCCGGTGTGCGGACGCTGCCCTTCCGCGACGGCACCGACGACCCGTTCTCCGTCAGCCCGAACAGCTTCGGCCTCGGCACCACCGCGAACGCCTCGCCGCTGTCGATGGCGACCGCCTACGCGACGCTGATGAACGGCGGGAAGGCGATCACCCCGCGCTACGTCGCTGAGGTCCGCGTCGGTGGCGAGGGCGCAGACCGCGGGACGCCGGTCGACGCCTCGGGCCTGACGGCGATCGCCAAGGGCAAGCAGGTCTTCTCCCGACCCGACGTCGCGCCGCAGGTCATCGAAGCGATGAGCAAGGTGGCGACACCGGCCGGGACGGCGCCGGCGGCCGCGCAGGACTTCACCGTCTTCGGCAAGACCGGCACCACCAACGACTCGAAGGACGCGTGGTTCATCGGCTGCGCCAAGGCACCGCAGAACCTCTGCATGGCGGTGTGGATGGGCTTCGAGGACAAGGAGTGCGAGTCCAAGGACGGCAGGACGCGGACTGTCGGTGCTGCCTGCGGCGGCATGCTGAACGTCAACGGCGTGAAGCAGGTGTTCGGCGGGACGCTGCCCGCCCGGATCTTCGCCCGGGCCTTCGAGATCCTGCGCGAGATCAAGGCCGCCAAGGCGGCTGCCGCCAGTGGCGGCGAGGAGCCGACCACGGTGGTTTCGCCGACCGCCCGGCCGCGACGCAGCCGGGTCCCGGCCGCCACCCCGCGCCCGACCGCCGTCGCGACCACGCGGGCCCCGACCCAGGCGCCTGCGACGCAGGAGCCGACGCGCGAGCCGACCCGGCCGCCGATCGTGCCCACGCAACCCCCGCCGTCCTCGTCGCCCCCGTACCCGGAGCCCACGCCCTCCGGCTAGCAGCTCTCGCCCGGCGACCTCCTGCGCGGCTGCGATCCGGACTGCGTCCACAGGCCTTTCGGCTGTCCACATCCTCGCCCTTCGTGGGCCCACGGGGCCGCGAATCGGGTGACGATGACGGCTGCCCGCTGACCTCCGCCTGGGATGGTTCGTCGGGTCCATCGCCAGCTCCGCGGGAACCAATCTGCACAGATGCTTGCAACATCAGGTTGCCTATGCTTTACTGACGTCAGACGGGAAAGGGACCAGATGCCAGCCACCGGAGCGACCACGCCGGTGGCTCCGGGCTGCCCCGACCCCGGTCGGGCTGAGGCGCTGGAAGCCGAGCTCGAAGCGTGGGCGCAGACCAACTCCGCCGAGCACGCCCGGCTCCTCCAGCTCACCCTGCAGCTGCACGCCGCCTCCGGCCCCGCCGCGGCCTTCACCGACATCACCCTCGCGTTCTGCCTGCGCATCAGCGAACGCCGCGCCGAACGCCTCCTGCGCGAAGCGACCCGCGTCGCGGCCCTCGCCGTCTCGGTCGCGATCTACGACACCCTCCCCCCCGAGCAAGTCACAGCGCTGCTCACCGAGACAGACGGGCTGTCCCCCG
>JAUYQP010000033.1 GCA_030697205.1 Mycobacteriales bacterium | reverse complement strand
GCAAGCCCGGGCCGAAGGATCGGCCTACGCACATGTGCACCCACCATGGACCGAACTGGTCGCACAACTCCGAGGCATGCCGAAATCTTCACCCACCATCTGCGGAGGCGACGTCAGCCTCGGCGCCCACCTCGGCGGACGCCCCCTCAACTCCGCTGACGCGGAATCCGTACATGGGAGCCGGACGCGGTCGCGGGCGCGGCGGCTTCTCGCCACGCTCCTTCCCAAGCCCCCCACCTGGTGGACCGTCAGTGCAAGGCAGCGCGCCACCGAGGGGCGCACCACATCAAGGCGCCTCAAGCAACCCCAGCATCCAGCCGAAAAACTAGGAGTCGGGGCGCTGTCGACTGGAGACAGTGCCCCTAACGCGGAGGACCCGCCTGTGGATCGCGGCGCCACGCCGCAGGCGGCAGGAACATCAGTGGCTCCAACATCGGCGTCGACGAGTGGATTGAGGACACCGTCGGCACCTTCCCGGCCATCGCAGCCGCCCCCCGCGGCGTCCGCACCTGCGGCAACATCAGCGGCAACATCGGCGGCCACATCTGCATCGGCAGACGGCACACACCCAGGGCCGCCACTCAGTCGGGACATGCAAGTCCGGGACCCCCTAGTGTCATGTAAGATCAACCGTCGGCGGCTGCGCTACGTCCTGGTCGACAGCGGCGCGCCAACGTGCATCACCTGGGACACGCTGTGGCACCTCTACCTGTCGGCACCACCCGCGCTGGAGCCGCCGGAGAAGGAGCTCAAGGACTTCAACGGCCGCGTCGTCCCCTGTCGCGGCATGGTCACACTGACATTCTCCTGCGGTGACTGGGTCGAGGAGAACATCAAGGTCTACGTCGTGGGCAACGCACCGTCGTCCTTCGTCATCGGCAACGACCTGCTCGCCCTCGCCGGCTCCACCAAGATCGACTGGGACAACCAGAAGATTACCTTCGGCACCCACGCCCAGGTGGACTTCGACAAGTTCAGCGCGCGCACGCTGATCACCCACTACACGGCTAACGTCAGCACCCAGAGGATCAGCACTCACGTCCTGCGAACAGTCACGCTGCCACCATGGACGGCGAATTACGTGCAAGTCTATCACGCTGGCGATGATCCCCGGGTCGAGCGCTCCTACTACGGCGACACGCGGATGCACTTCGACCCGGACGCGCACTTCATGGAGCGGCACAGCGCCTACATCGAGGCGGGCCTCCAGGACGCATCCAGCTACACGTCTGCAGTGTTCGTCAGCAACTTCTCGGACAAGGCCCAGCGCCTCCACGCGGGCGACGTACTCGGCCAGCTCGACGTGGTCACCGAGACGAAGGAGCTGCTCGAGATCAACTTCGACGACATCGCCAAGTTGTTGACGCCGACCGAGGTTCCCTCAGCGCGTCCCTCGGACGGCACAAGCGCTTCCGTCTCTACGTCAGCGCCAGGTGAGCGGCGCGCGGCAACCGTCGGTGAGAAGGACCGTACCGCCGACGACATCGCCGAGCCGCCACTCGGACCGAGCAAGGCGGAGGTGAAGTTCGACATCAACCCCGACCTTCCCGAGGCGGAGAAGGCGCGTATCTACGCGCTCTTGCTGGACGCCCTCAAGCTCGCGCCGGCTGACAGCGTTGGCAAGAGCAAGGCGCCGCCTATGGAGATCAAGCTCAAGCCCGGCGCCGTCATCAACAACCGCAGCTACCCGCAGCGCCTCGAGGCGCAGCTGGAGATGCTCAAGATCGCCGCGAAGATGCACGCGGGCGGCGTGCTGCGGCCCTCGGTCTCGCCGTATAACTCCCCAGTGGTTCTCGCGCGCAAGGCTGACGGCACGTGGCGCTTCTGCGTGGACTACCGCCAGGTCAACGCCGCCACCATCCGCGATGCGTACCAGCTGCCGCGCCCTAACGACTTGCTCGCCCGGCTCGGCGGTGCGTCCATCTTCTCGGTGCTCGACCTCGCCTCGGCCTTCTGGCAGGTGCGCCTCGCCGAGGAGGCCAAGCAGTTCACCGCCTTCTCGCTGCTCTCTGGCCACTGGGAGTTCGAGATGGTCCCGATGGGCCTGACCAACTCGCCGCCGTGGATGCAGCGCTCGCTCGAGGGCGCGCTCGGCGACATCCTCTACCGCGGCGCCCTCGCCTACATCGACGATATCATCGTGTACGGCCGCACCTTCGATGAGCACTACGCGCGGCTCGAAGTTGTGCTCACGCGACTTCGCGACTACGGCTTCAGCACTCGGCCGGACAAGTGCAAGTTCGGCTACGAGGAGGTGAAGTTCCTTGGCCACCTCGTCGGCAAGGACGGCCTGCGCCCCTCGCTGAAGAACCTCGACAAGATCCGCGACTGCAAGCTGCCCACCGACAACAAGCAACTCGAGTCGTGTCTCGCTCTGTTCAGCTACTACCGGCGGTTCATCAAGAACTACGCGGACATTTCGCGCCCGCTCACCGAGTGCCTGACGGCGGCGCAGCGGCGCATCGAGGCGGCGGGGCGGAATCCGCGGCGCGGCAAGATCGATCTCGTCCTCACCCCTCGCGAGGCGGAGCACTTCGAGCGGCTCAAGGCGGCTCTCTGCGCACCGGGCAACCTGCTCGCGCTGCCCAACTTCGACGAGGTCTTCGTGCTCGAGACGGACGCGTCGGACTTCTTCGGCCACGCCACGCTCTCTCAGTATGACAAGGAGCGCAAGCTGCGCCCGATCGAGTTCCACAGCTTCCGCATCCCGAGCACCATCGCCAAGGGCGTCACCTACGAGCGGGAGCTGCACGGCGTCATGGAGGGCGTGCGCCACTTCTCGCACTACCTCGACTTCAGCCAGGAGTTCGAGGTTCGGATCGACCACCGCTCACTTCAACATCTGCACGACCAGGCGGCCGTCCACGCCAAGTACGCGCGTCACGTGCAAGTCCTCGGCGTGTACAACATCCGCTGGGTGCACCAGCCGGCGGCGCAACATCGCCACATCGACGCCTTCACTCGGCCGCCGTTCACCCCGTCGCCCGAGGAGCTCGCCGCGGACCCCGCGCTCATGGGCGACTTCCTCGACCGCGACCCTCACCTACGCCTTCGCCGCTGCGCGATCTGCGAGGCGAACGGCGCCGATCCGCTCAAGTGTCGCCTGCCTATTCCGGGCAAGGACGTCTTCGATCGCCAAGTCGAGTCAATCGCTGCGGCGGTCCTCGTCTCGGCCACCGGCGGCAAGGCGGAGCGGCGCCCGCTGCCCCTCTCGATCGCGGAGGTGCAGAAACATCAGCGCGCCGACTCGTACCTGGGCGAGATCTTCGAGGTGCTGAAGACGGACCCCGCCAAGCGCCTCGCCGACATCAACCCGGAGGTGCGCAACGCCTCCGACAACTACCTGCTCGCGGAGAACGGCCTGCTCTACTTCGTCAGCGCTCCGCAACGCGCCAAGCGCCGCACCGGCGTCCTCCTTCCCGATTCGGACACCGAGCTGCCTCTCGCCGTGCCGCCGACGCTCGTGCCGCAGTTCCTCGCGGCCTACCACTCGGACGCCACCGCGGGACACCTCGGCTTCAAGAAGGCGCTCCCGCGCCTCGCCCGCGACTGCCACTGGCATCGCATGGCCACCGACCTCTACGACTTCGAGCACAAGTGCGAGTCCTGCATGCGCGGCAAGGTTCCTCGGCGCGGCCCGGTCGGCAAGCTCCACCCCATCTCCGTCGCCGGCGTGTTCGACATGCTCGGCATGGACATCCTCGGCCCGCTGCCGCGCACTCGGCGTGGCTACGCCTACGTCATCGTCTTCATGGACTACGCTTCGCGCTACGCCGTGCTGCAGCCGCTGCGCACCCAGACCGCCGCCGAGGTCGCTCGCGTCTTTGTCAAGCGCATCTGCCTCGAGCGCGCAGCGCCGCGACGGCTTCTCTCCGATCTCGGCTCCGCCTTCGTCGGCCAGCTCATGACGGAGGTCTACCGCGTCTTCGGCGTGCACAAGGTCAACACCACCGCGTACCACCCTCAGACGGACGGCATGGTCGAGCGGTTCAATCACACGCTCGTCGCCATGCTCGCCCACTACGTCGGCTCCGAGCTCGACGACTGGGACGAGTACCTCCCCGCGGTGCAGTTCGCCTACAACACCTCGCGCCACGCCACCACCGGCCACGTCCCCCACGACGTGATGTACACCTGGCCAGCCCTCTCGCCGGCGATGGCGACGCTCGCTGCGCCACTGCCGGGCGCGGATCCGAGCCGCCTGCTGGAGAAGTCGAAGGCGCACCACGAGGCGACCCTGGCGCTCATCCAGAAGATCGACGCCGAGGCGAAGAAGCGCGCCGCCGTGCGCCACGACGCCAACTCGACGCCGCTGGTGTTCGCCGTCGGCCAGTTCGTCTTCCGCAAGAACGAGCGGCCGCGCAACAAGCTCGACGAGCGCCTGCTCGGCCCCTACGTGGTGGTCGATGCCGACGTCGCGACAGACACCTACAAGATCCGCCCCGCGCGCGACTCGAACGGGCACGTCGACAAGGTGCACGTGGAGAAGCTCTACCCCACCCTGATCGACTACGACCCCACGGAGGTCGACCTGCACGAGGACGACGCCTCCGACGCCAGCGAGGCCGACTTCGAGCCCTCCGACGGCGAGGACGCGGACGACTTCACTTTGGCACGCGCGCCACGCGCGTCGCGACGCCCCGCTCCCTCAGCATCGGCGCCGCCATCGGCAGCACCTGCTGCGCCAGCGCCGCGGCCACCGCCTGCACCGGCGCCCAGCACTTCGACGTCTGCGGCGGACCAGCACTCGGCGGCCACTCGCGGCTCGGGCCTGCAGCAACAGCTGCGCGAGTTGCGCAACGAGGTCACCGAGCTCCCGCCGGACAAGCCCGTCGCGCCCGCGCTGCTCAAGGCGATCAAGCTCACGCTCGAGAACACCTTCCCAGCGGGCGGTCGCGACATGAAGGACATCCGCGTCGATCTCCGCCGCGTGCACACGCATGCGGAGCTGCTGGCGCTCATCAACGCGTGGTGTCAGCGCTACCACGACGTCTAGGGCGACGTCAACGAACTCGCCATCAATTACAACTTAATCATCAATATCTGCGACAAGATCAGCACGACGGAGTCTGTGCTCATCAAAACCGGGGGTGATGTGAGGCCAGCACACGCTGTGCCGCCTCACTATACGCTGTAACGGCCGTCGTCAATACACGGCAGCGCCACGGGTCGCTCCCGGCAGTGCCAAGCCCCTTACTCCTGTCGCAACCCGCTCCAAGACGAGCTAGCGCCGAACTAGGCGCCCCCCGAGCTGCAGCGCACACGGCCAGTGCCCAGCTCCAACAGCGACGCGCAGCTCCGTGCTGTCGTCGCGATCGCTCGGATCGCCATCGAAGGTGACACAGACGAGCCAGCGGAACGGGTGCCCTCCCTCAATGCACCCCACGCCCATATCGGGACATTCACTCCCGCCACCGAGGAGCTCGTCGAAGAAGGCGAGCGCGGAGCACAACGAGGTGCCTATCACAGCCCTCGGCTCCTTATTAGTCCCCACACGGGCAGACGTGTCATGTGTGGGCGGCGCCTACGCGGTGCCTGCTGGGGCCACCCAGTAAGAGCAACGACGCAAGCGCCACGCGGGACTAGCTACCCCGCTGTCGGTGTGCGCGTCTAGCTCGCGGCTATGTGACGGAGTTGACGGAGCGACGAGTGCCTAGTGCAGGGTCACGCATCGGTGTGATCGGCACACTCACGCGAGTACTACGACTCACACCGGTGCGAGCACGCACCGCCCGACGCCTGCGTGGCGATCGGAGCGTGTGTGTGCCGTGCAGCATCGCCTGCGTGGCGTTGCCGAGGTGATCGCGGTGCGAGTGCGGGTTATTGCACGGGTCGGGCGATTGGATCGTTCCACCACGCCGCCTGCGGGCGAGTGGCTGGGCGCCATCGGCCTTCCTGACGATAGGCACGCACGCGGTAACGCCTGCGCGGCGAAGCCGAGGTGCATGGGTATGCCTTGGTGTTATTGCACGGATCGGTCAACGCGTTGACCGACATTCCTCGCCTCCTGCGTGGCGGCGAGATGCTCGGCGGCGCTGCGGCTGCGTGCCACACGGTGGGCACAGGTCCGGGACGTGACGCGCCATGGTCGCGCTCCTTCGCATAGACACGGGTATCGGTCGAGTGTGAGTTGACTTACGGTTGACCTCCTTACTGCGACGACCTCGCGACACCAGGCCCCCAGCGCCGCGCTACCGGACACGCGCATGCCTATAACTAGTACCGCATGTGGTACTACACGCTCGCGCCGCGACCGGACGACAGCGGGGCGACCGAAGGTGGCGACTCCTGCTTGGCCATCACTTGGCCACGTCCTAGGCCGAGGTACCCTCGAGCCTCGCGAGCGCCGAGCTGGCCGTGACCCTCGCGGTCGACGGCAAGGTATCCCGAAGCTACATCATCGGGCATACGCCCGTGCTGACTACACCTTATAGGGCACAGGTACCCGTCGGCTCCCGACGATCTCGAGGCCATCCCGAAGGCGACCACTGAGGTGCTCGCAAGGCCGGCCGTATCGGGAAGCCAGATTCTCCACGGGGTGGTCACCACCAAATTTAGCGGATTTCGACCCGATGGGTCGAAGGCTTTGTAAGGGTTG